>JAADGW010000184.1 GCA_013152145.1 Deltaproteobacteria bacterium | reverse complement strand
ATCATCGTCGGGCTGGTGATCGACGAAAGTCTCGAGGACAAGATCAAAATTACCGCTATCGCGACCGGTTTCGGCGATAACTTCGATAGCAAGCGACGTGTCACTGACGTGATCAAGGAGCGCTCCGAGGCGTTGTTGCGGAGCAATGCCAAGATTGATCTGGACGTGCCGACTCATATCCGTAATCAGCAGACGTTGTCAATCAAGGCCAAACAGCGTGAAATGCCGAGCCGTAACCGCGATCTGTTTATTGACGACGAGCAGTTTGATATCCCGACCTTTTTGCGCCGTCGGGTCGACTGAGCAAGGCCGGCTCGGCACGATTGCTTGTTGGTCCCGACGCTTTCTGTTTTAAGAAAGAGGAAACGGTTTCTCTTGGTTTGCTTTCGGCAGGACCTTGCGGCTGCGGTCGAAGATAAATTTCAGTGTGATGTGCGCCGGTTCTCCGCCCGGCAGATGTACAGCGTTTTCTGTATATTTTTATGACTTCCCTGACGACTCCCTCGTCACCGGGGGCCGCATTTGCGGTCCCTTTTTTTCTTTTGTGTGCCGCAGTTTTTAGCTGTGACCGCACAAACTGCTGTGGCAGTATGCCCCTATGTCAAGAAAACTGATCGACCAAATCCGCAAACGCCTGGCCACGGAAACCGGGACAGTGACGTTTCCTTGGGACGGCTGCTACCGGATCGCGCTGGTGTACCCCAACAGCTATCATCAGGGGATGAGCAACCTCGGATTTCTGACCGTGTATCATCTGCTCAACCAGCGGGATGATTGCCTCTGTGAGCGTTTCTTCCTGCCAGATGCTGAGGACCTGCAGGAACATCAGAGAACCGGCTTTCCACTGGTTTCCTACGAATCACAACGGCCGTTGGCCGATTTTGATCTGTTCGCCCTGTCGATCTCTTTCGAGAACGATTATCTCAACCTGCCGACTATTTTTGCCCTGGCCGGAATTCCTCTGTTTGCCGAACAGCGCGACCGGTCGCTGCCGCTGGTGTTACTCGGGGGCGTCTGTGCGTTTCTCAACCCGGCACCGCTGGCCGATATCGTCGACCTGGTCGCCGTTGGTGAAGCCGAGCCGATTCTTCCGCCGCTGCTGGAGGTTCTGACGCGGGCCGCAGGCGACCGCGCGGAACTGCTGTCGCGCCTGGCCGGTCTGCCGGGGATTTATCTGCCGCATGCTACCCAGCCGCAGACGCCGAAGCGGCAGTATCTGGCCGATCTCAATCAGTCTGCCAGCCGCAGCTTTATCCAGGCGGAGGAGACTGAGTTCGGTGACATGGCGCTGACCGAGGTGTCACGCGGATGCTCGCGTGGATGCCGTTTCTGTGCTGCCGGTTATATCTACCTGCCGCCGCGCGAGCGGAGTCTCGACAACCTTTTGGCGCAGGTCGAAACCGGGCTCTGTGAGCGGCAGAAGATCGGTCTGGTCGGGGCGGCGGTTGCGGATCATACGCAGATTGAAGCCCTGCAGCAGGGTATCCTCGAGCGGGACGGCCAGCTTTCGGTCTCCAGTCTGCGGCTTGATGCCTTGACCGCAACGGAGGTTGCGGCGTTGAAACAGGCCGGTCTGCGGACTGGCACGATCGCCCCCGAAGCCGGCAGCCAGCGGCTGCGGGATCTGATCAACAAGGGGCTCGATGAAGAGCAGATTCTGCGGGCCGTGCAACTGCTGGCTGATGGCGACATTCTCAATCTGAAGCTCTACTTCCTGATCGGTTTGCCGACCGAAACGCAGCAGGATCTGGTGGAACTGCTGCAGTTGGCGGAGAAAATCCGCTTGATCTGGCGTGCAGCGGGTCGTAACCGGGGTCGGATGGGGGCGTTGACCTTAAGTGTCAATCCCTTTATCCCCAAGCCGTTCACCCCGCTGCAATGGGCCGGGATGGAGCCGGCGCCGAGTCTGAAAAAGAAGCTGCGTTTCCTGCACGCGGCGGTCGCCCGGATGCCGAACAGCGAACTGATCAGCGAATCGATCCGCAGTGCTGTTCTACAGGCCTTTTTATCCCGCGGGGATCGGCGTATCGGTCGTCTGCTGCCGCAGCTGGCCGAAGGCGGGAACCTGAAACAGCTCTGTAAAAAAGCCGGTCTCGACCTTGCGGCTTATGTCACCCGCGAGCGGGATGAAGCTGAAGTTTTCCCTTGGGAAGTCATCGATCAGGGGGTCACGCGTGAGTATCTCTGGCGTGAATACCGGAAGGCCTTGCGGGGCAAACTGACAACCCGTTGTCAGGCGGGCTGCAGCCGTTGCGGGGTCTGCTCTGCAAACCCGGGTGCGGGATTGAGTTGATGGCCGCTGAATTGAGGCGGGGGCCATCCCCGGTCCTGTTGCTGCGCCTGTTCTTACCCTTCGGGCTCGGCTATTTCGTTTCTTATGTGTTTCGTACGGTCAATGCCGTCATTGCTCCCGATCTGGTCGCTGAGCTGGGCTTGACTGCTGCCGATCTGGGTCTGCTGACATCTGCTTATTTCCTCTCTTTCGCCGCCTTTCAACTGCCGCTCGGTGTGCTGCTCGATCGTTTCGGCTCGCGCCGGGTTGAGGCCCTGCTGCTGCTGGTTGCCGCGGTTGGCGCGTTGCTGTTTGCGCGGGCGGAGAGTTTATCCGGCCTGATTTTTGGTCGGGCGCTGATCGGCCTCGGCGTCTCTGCTTGCCTGATGGCGGCATTCAAGGCGTTTTCCCACTGGCTGCAGCCCGCACAAATCCCATTGGCCAACGGTGTGCAGATGATCTCCGGCGGGCTGGGAGCCCTGACCGCGACGACGCCGGTGCAGGCCGCGTTACAGATCACCGACTGGCGCGGGGTGTTCATGGCGCTGGCGGTACTCGGGCTGCTCGCTGCCGGGCTGGTTTTTCTGCTGGTGCCGGAACAGCGGCAGACACAGCCGCCGGAAACGTTGACCGATCAGTTGCGCGGACTGCAGACGGTGTTGCGCAGTCGCGATTTCTGGCGGATCGCCCCGTGGACGGTTACTGCGCAGGCGGCTTACCTGTCGATTCAGGGGCTCTGGTCCGGACCCTGGCTGCATGATGTCGCTGGATATACCCGCAGTGAGGTCGCGGACAGGCTCTGGTGGATCGCGGTTGCTATGATCTGCGGCTATTTTACCTTCGGCAACCTGGCCGCCCGACTGGCCCGTCGCGGTATCCGGCCGGCGGTGGTGGCGGCAGCCGGTATGGGGGTTTTTATCCTGATTCAGTTATTGCTGGTGCTGGTGCCGCAGTACGCCACCGTCCTCTGGCTCGGCTTCGGTTTTTTCGGCACCGCCTGTATCCTGCCGTATGCCGTGCTGGCCCAGGCTTTCCCGAAACAGCTGACCGGCCGCAGCAACACCAGCCTCAATCTGATGGTCTTTGTCGGGGCGTTTGTCGCCCAGTGGCTGATCGGGGCGGTTCTCGGGTTGTGGCCGGAAACGCCGGGCGGCGGTTATCACCCGGCGGGCTATCGGGCCGCTTTTCTGCTGTTGATCGGCTGCCAGTTGGCGGCGGCCGGTTGGTATTGGCTGGTCGGCTCACTGTCTTCGCACCGATAACTTCTTCTGCTTGACCGCCGAAATTCCTTCGAACGCAAGAATGGTTCTTTCCTTTCTTTCCAACTGGGGCATAATTATAACTGACGGTGGCCTGTCGTCATCGTGGTCCGAACTTCTGGTCAAGCTATCTTTCATGGGAGGCACAGTATGATTCCAGACATTAAAAACATTCTCTATACCACCGGGCTGGGAAGCGGTACACCCTACGTTTTTCGCTACGCCCTCAGTCTGGCGAAGAAGTACGATGCGAAGATTCACATTATCCACGGGCATGAACCCCTGTCGGCTTCTGCGCAGGGAATGACCGATCTCTACATGGAATCGGAAATGGTCAGCAATGTTTTCGAACAGACGGTCATTGCCGCTGAGAAGTCTATTATTCAACGGCTGGAGCGGCTTTGTGCCAAGGAGATATCCGCTGATCCCGACGGCCGCGAGCGGGTTGCCAGCATCACGGTGGCTAAACTTCCTCCCAAACAGGCGATTATGGCAGAGGCCGAAAAACGCAATGCCGACCTGATCATCATGGGCTCACATCGCCACTCGGTGTTGGCCGATGCGATGCTTGGGACGACGACACTCAAGGTGCTGCACCGTTCGACCATTCCTGTGCTGGTGGTCCGTATTCCTGAGGGTTATGAAGAAGAGGGCTTCTGAGCGGTAACCGCTGGCTTTATCGTCGGGGCCGTTTCTCCAGCTCGTCAGTCAGGGTTTTGCGCTGTGGAGTGAGGGGGCTGTGCTGAAGTGAGAATCTCGCAAATAATTTGTCCTGAGTTGTAATCTGGAGGCCTGAAGATGGCAATCGAAATAAGAACCCCGCAAATAGCTGCCCAGGTAACAGAAGCCCGTCTGCGCAAATGGCGGGTGACTGAAGGGGCGGCCGTTGCCCCTGGAGATGTCCTGGTGGAAATTACCGAGGGAGACCTGGTGATCGAGGTGGAAGCAACGGTTGCCGGGGTTTTGAGCCGGCAGTTGCGGGCGGAGGGTGAAATAACCGCGATGGGCGAGTTGATTGCCTATTTTATCCCCGCGCCGGAGAACGCCGTCACCGCGGTGCCGCCACGGATTTCTGCCTCGCCCGCAGCCCGCAAACTGGCCAAAGAGCTCGATCTTTCCCTGGCGTCGTTCGATGGGAGCGGCCCCGGCGGGCGAATCATGTTGTTCGATGTGGAACAGGTTTATGCCGAGAGGACCCCGGCCGCCGTTGCCGTGTCGCGTGATTTGAGCAGAAAGGCGGCGGCTGCCGGCAGCGGTAAGTCGGTCAAGGTCAGACGCCTGACGGCGCGTAAGATGGAAGAATCGTGGCGGACGATTCCTCATTTTTACGTCACCATGAGTATCGATATGACGGATGTGATCCGCTTCCGGAAAGATCTGGGTTTTACCATCAATGATTTTGTTCTGGCAGCGGTCTCAAGCACCTTGCAGGAGCATCCCTGGGTCAACAGCCACTGGAATGGTGAACGGGGGATTGAGCAGGAAGCGGTCAACCTGTCGATGGCGGTTGCCACCGAACATGGCCTCTATTACCCGGTGCTGCGCAATTGCGAGCTGCTCAGCATCGGGCAGATCAGTGAAGACGCCGGGGTGCTGGCCGACAGAGCGGGTTGCGGTGAATTGCAGAAGGATGAGATGGAGGGAGGAACCTTCACCATCAGCAATATGGGGATGCTCGGCGTTGAGTCCTTCGGTGCCCTGGTAACACCTCCGCAGGCGGCGGTTCTGGCCGTTGGAACGGTGAAGGGGGAAGTGGTTGTCGATGACCAGGGTGAACCGGCCGTAGCGCCGATTATGCGGGTAACGCTCTCGGCGGATCATCGGATTCTCGATGGGGCCGATGCCGCAGATTTTCTCGACACCTTGAAGTGCTATCTGGAAGCACCGATCATGTTGGTGGGTGAGTGAGTATTTTCCCGGCCGAGCACAAAAAAAACGGGAAGCCGTGTGGCTTCCCGTTTTTTTGTGCTCGTTTGATACCCTGCCGCAGATTGATCAGTACCCTTTGAGGTAATCGATATATTCCGGCAGCCAGAGCGAGATCTGCGGAATGTAGGTGATCAGCATCAGGAACACCAGCAGAATCATCAGCCAGGGCAGTGCCGCCTTGAGGACCCAGATCAGGTTCTCGCCGGTAATCCCCGCCGTGACAAACAGGTTGAGGCCGACCGGTGGAGTGATCATGCCGATCTCCATATTGACAACCATGATAACACCCAGGTGGATCGGGTCGATCCCCAGTTTCATGGCGATCGGGAACAGGATCGGGGCCATGATCAGCAGGATCGCCGAAGGCTCCATGAAGTTGCCGGCGGCCAGCAGCAGAATGTTGACCACGATCAGGAACCCCCAGGAAGGCAGTCCCCAGCCGATAATGATTTCGGCGATGTGGTGCGGAATCCGCTCAGTGGTCAGGACGTGGGCGAAGAGCATGGCGTTGCCGATGATAAACAACAGCATGATCGAAACTTTAGCCGAGTCGAGCAACACCTTTTTGGTGTCCTTGTGGGCCAGCGAAAGCGGCAGGGCTTTGGCCGACAACAGAATATTGCGCACCACAATTTTACCGGCCGAGTCTCCTTCATTGTGCCATACCACGTCTTTGAGAGGGCCCATGTCACGGTAGACGAAAATGGCAATGAAGAAGGCATAGACGGCCGATACAGCGGCAGCCTCAGTCGGGCTGGCGATACCGCCGTAGATCGAACCGAGGACGATAACAATCAGCATCAACCCGCCACTGGCTCTGAGGCTGGAGCGGATCAGGCTTCTAAACCCGACCCAGGGTTGCGCCGGCAATCCCTTGACCCGGGCGACGATATAGATGACCAGCATCAGCAGGGATCCCATCATGATGCCGGGTATAAAACCGGCCATGAACAGCCGTGCCGCCGACTGCTCGGTTGCCGCGGCGTAGACCAGCATGACGATCGAGGGTGGAATCAGAATCCCGAGGGTCCCGGCGTTGGTGATCACCCCGGCGGCCATCGATTTTGGATATCCCGATTTGACCATGCCGGTGATAACGATCGAGCCGATTGCCGCGACCGTGGCCGGTGATGAGCCGGAGACAGCAGCGAAGATCATACAGGCGAGAACCGAGGCCATGGCCAGTCCGCCGCGAATCCAGCCGATGCAATCGGTCGCGAAATTGATGATCCGGTTGGCCACCCCGCCGGTTGACAGAAACGTCGATGACAGGATGAAGAACGGGATGGCCAGCAGGGTATAGTGCTCGGACTGGGTGGCGAACAGTTTCAGTGCAATCGAGGCCAGCGAGTCGTTGGAGAACAGCAGGATGGTGGTGATGCTTGACAGCCCCAAGGCGAATGCGATCGGCATGCCGGTCAGCATACAGAGCAATAAAATGGTAAACAGTGCCGCAGTGGTCATTTGGAGTCACCTCCTGCGCCGGCTATCTTGGCGGTCTCCTCTGCCAGATGCATGCTCTCCTTGGCTTCGTCGGTCAGGGTGAAGCCTTCAGATTTGCCGGTAAAAACTCCCCAGAGCAGTTCCAGCAGCCGCCAGGCAATCATCACCATACCGATCAGGAGAATGCTGTGTGCGATCCACTTTGGAATCGGCATGTCCTCCAGCTCAAGACCGATACTGCGCACCTTGGCCAGGTAGACCCAGGCCCCTTCGATAAAAAGTGCGCAATAGAAAAGACAGGCGCAGATGGCAATGGCGCTGACAACTTTACGCGCCTTAGTCGGCAGAATTTTGACCAGGGCATCGACCCCGATGTGCGAGCCGACCTTCAGTCCGTAGGATGCTCCGAAAAGGACCATCCAGGCCGAGAGGAGGAGGGCCAACTCCTCACCCCACATGACCCCGGTTCCAAAGCCGTAACGCATGACGACCTCGATGAAGACTTCCAGGGTCATTGCGGCCAGAAGAATACAGATAACCGCTTCCTCGAAGCTGTTTATTATCCTGTTCAACATAATCCGTCCTTATGAAAACTGTGCCTTAAAAGCGCGGACCCCGATTTTTGAGGCCCGCGACAGGTTGTTTCTTTAGCTTAGTTGTTTGCTTTGATGGCAGCGTCGATATATTCCTGACCGATCTCTTTGGAAAATTGCTTCCAGACCGGTTTCATGGCGTCAACCCATAGTTGACGTTGGGCCGGGGTCAACTCAATAACTTCTGAGCGTTTGGAGTCGATAATTTTCTGGCGGTCGTCAATGGCCTTTTCGGCAGCAACCTTGTTGCCAAAAATAATCGCCTCGTCGAGTGCTTTTTTGAGTTCAGTGCGGATACCGTCAGGCAGGCCCGTCCAGAATTCAGTGGAGGTGATGACCAGGTAGTCGAGAAGACCGTGGTTGGACTCGGTGATGTAGGGTTGAACTTCATAGAATTTTTTTGAGTAAATGTTCGACCAGGTATTTTCCTGACCGTCGATCGCTTTGGTCTGCAGCAGGGTGAAGACCTCGGAGAACGGTTTTTTGATCGGCAGGGCATCAACCGCTTCGAACTGCGCAGCCAACACGTCGGAGCTCATGATACGGAATTTTTTATGCGCAGCGTCAGCCGGGACCCGCAACGGGCTGCTGGCCGATAGTTGCTTGAGGCCGTTGTGCAGATAGCCGAGGCCGATCAGGCCTTTGCTCTTGGTGGCCATCAGCAGCTTTTGGCCGAGCGGCCCCTGCTGGAATTTTTCGACGGCGTTCATGTCTTTGAAAAGGAACGGCAGGTCATAAACCTGCAGAGACTTGGTGTACTTCTTGAATTTCGATAAGGAGGGTGCGGCCATCTGGACATCGCCGAGCAGCATGGCTACGAGAACCTTGTTGTCGCCGAACAGCTGTGAGTTGGGGAAAACCTCAACGACGACCTTCCCGGCCAGCCGCTCATCGACCAGCTGCTTGAATTTGTTGGCCATTTGGCCCTTCGGGGTATTTTCAGCAACGACGTGTGAAAATTTGATCACGATAGGTGCGGCCATCGAGACCGTTGCCGAAGCGACGAACGCGACCGCGACAATCAGACTTACGAGTAGAAGCTTGTGCTTTGTCATCTTTACTCTCCCTTTGCTAATGGATTACCTCTAACGTCGCCACCGTGGCGACATTTAAAAACAGGTTCAATCTGGTTGCTGTCATTTCTCTGTGCTGTTCAGCCAGAATCGATTCGATAATCTGTCGATCGATGTCAGGAACCAGCTGCGAGTATCTCTTTCGGCTTTCGGTCTGCCAGGCAAGCTGTTGTGCCGGGCTTAAACGCCGAACAACCATCGACCGTTCGGCTGTCAGCCTGGTCAGGTTTTTCCGTTCTGCCTGTTGTGACAGCTCACGGGCATAACCGGTTGCATCCTGCAGCGTACCGTTGACTATAACCTTCAGATCCTCCGGCAACCGGTCCCAGAATGACCGGTCTGTCACGAGCAGATAGCCGGTGACCTTGTGATTGCTTAAGGTCAAGTACCCGGCCGAACCGGTCGGCTGCCGGAGCAGTTGCTCCAGAGGCAGGTCGTAGCCGATATTTTTTTCAGTTTTCCGTTGCCCGGGTTTGTCGATTTTTTGCAAACCGGCTCGCAGCAGGCTGTCCGCGGGGACCAGCAGAACGTCATCAGCGGCAGTGGGAGTCAACAACGGGACATCAGCAGCCAACTGATGAAACCCGCTGTCCCAGAATCCGAGCAGCTTGAATTCAGTATTCTGGGCCATACGGTAGATGCGCTGTCCAGATCCGTGGAGCAACGTCCAATAGAGCTGATCCCGGTCCGGAAACAGAAATGGCAGCTCCAGTATGGCCAGTCCGGGTAGTTGCTGCTTGAGTTCAGCCAGTTTCAGCAGCGCAAACTGTATCTTGTGATCCGCGAGCCGCTGCAGGACCGCTGAACTGGATCGGTTTTGATCCTGCTGCACGGCAACCTGCACCCGGCCGCTCGAGCGTTCAACCATCAGTCTTTTTAAGTATTGGACCGCCAAATCAGTGGTAGAATCACGCTGCGCGGTCTGGCTGATGGTTAATTTGATCGGTTCTGCCGATGCTGGTGCGCAAAGAGAGAGCAGCAATAAAAGCAGACCGAAAATACGTAAGTGCATATGATTCTGCGATTTCCATTCATATTGAGAACGCTGTCACCGCGGGATTCAAAAGCCATTTTTTCTTTATCAGGTATCCTTAGTGGCAAAGTTAGTGCCATTTTTAGAATCCTGTTCTTTTTTTTTGATTCCTGTGAAAACAAGAAGTTAGTGTGTTTTTCTGATGTATTAGGGATGCCTAAAGCGGCTGTTCCCGGCTACTGTTGGCCACCAGTGGCTGAAAACAGCCATATCGTCAAGGGGGTGGACTGTCGATAGAACCAGGTTCTGGCAGCGGAGTTCTCTGAATATGTTACGGGTCGGCTCGGTTTTGTGAATATTGTTCTGCTCTGTCAAACACCTTGACATCGACTCCGGGCTGGAGAAAAATATCCGCTTTCTGAATTGGATGAGGAACCATGCTGAGGATGAAAGAAAAAAGCTTTTTATCTCCGGCAAAAATCAATCTCTGCCTGCATGTTCTTGGACGCCGCGCGGATGGCTACCATGAGTTGGCGATGGCGATGCAGCGGGTTGACTTGTGCGACCGGATTATTTTGCGGGTTGGTGGCCGTCCCGGGGTCCGGGTTTCCTGTGCCGGGGTTCCTCTGGCCGCGGGGGAAGAGAATATCGCTGCCCGGGCTGCTCGGTTGCTGTTGCAGGCGCTGGGCCTTGATGTCGGGGTCGAGATAGAAATCAGCAAGCAGATACCGGTTGCTGCCGGGCTGGGTGGGGGTTCATCGAATGCTGCAACCGTGTTGAGCGGGCTGGCCGAACTGCTGGATATTTCTGTGACTCAACAGTGTCTGTACGATGTCGGTGAGCAACTCGGTGCCGACGTTCCTTTCTTTATTTTTGCGCGGCCGGCCTGGGCAACGGGTACCGGGACCGAGCTGAGTTTGCTGTCCGAGTTGCCGCAGGTCGCCTACTTGTTGGTAAACCCCGGAATTGCTGTTTCCACCGCGTGGGTATACCAAAGTTTACGGTTGACAAAAGGGGGCGAACTGGCTAACCTTCCGAGGTTTTCTGCGGCAACGCGGGATGATCTTTGCGCGGCTTTACACAACGATCTGGAACGGGTTACTTTAGAGCATTATCCGTTGTTGGCAAAAATCAAGCGAGTGCTGCTGGAGCAGGGGGCCAGTGGTTCTCTGATGTCCGGCAGCGGGGCGACGGTTTTCGGGGTTTTTTCGGATTACGCTGCTGCCGACAGCGCCGCCGTTGCATTGGCAGAAGAGTATGACTGGTTGTTTTATCCGGTCCGGCCGATCTGAGGATTGGGTCATAGCCCGGATTTAGGCTTGACACCTGTTGTCGGTTCCGGTTAAAAATCGCCGGGCTGGAAAGCGACAGTTTCTTTATCGGTAACATGACAATATTGGGGCGTCGCCAAGCGGTAAGGCACCGGATTTTGATTCCGGCATTCCCAGGTTCGATTCCTGGCGCCCCAGCCACAAATAAAAACGCAAGCTCCGCCGGGATCGAAGTGGGCGATCCCGGGTGCCTCAGCCACCAACCGTGTCCGCACTTGCCGGTGGGCATTGTTGTGCAATTTCAGAGTTTTGGTTAGGTCATGGTTTACGCCATGACCTAACCGTTTTTTCGTCTCCTAGCTATAAAAGGGTGAACTCACCGTGGGAATGATTAAAGTCTTTGCTGGTAATTCCAACGAACCTCTGGCGCAGGAAATCTGCAAGCATCTGTCGGTCAAATTGGGAGACGCCAAAGTGCGGACTTTCTCCGATGGTGAGGTTATGGTTGAAATCAGCGAAAACGTCCGCGGTCGAGATGTTTATGTCATCCAATCGACCTCTGCTCCGTCCAACAATCACCTGATGGAGTTGCTGATCATGGTTGATGCCCTCAAGCGGGCTTCTGCTGCACGGATCAACGCAGTCGTTCCCTACTTCGGCTATGCTCGTCAGGACCGCAAGGTGGCGCCGCGGGCACCGATCACCGCCAAGTTGGTCGCCGATCTGATTTCGGTCGCCGGAGTTGATCGTCTGCTGACCATGGACCTGCACGCCGGTCAGATTCAGGGCTTTTTCGATATTCCCGTCGATCATCTGTATGCCGCTCCGGTCATGCTGGATGAAATTCGTAATATCTGTCCGGATCCCTCAGACCTGGTGCTGGTCTCCCCCGATGCCGGCGGTACCGAGCGGGCGCGGGCTTTTGCCAAACGTTTAAATGCCGGTCTGGCGATTATCGATAAGCGGCGCAGCGGACCGAATGTTTCGGAGGTCATGCACATCATCGGGGATGTTGAAGGGAAGGCCTGTGTTATTATCGACGACATGATCGACACTGCCGGAACTCTCTGTACGGCATCCAAAGCGTTGCAGGAGCAGGGTGCTACCGAGACTTATGCCTTCGCCACTCACGGAGTTCTTTCCGGCCCGGCATTGGAGCGGATTGACTCAAGCTCGCTCAAACAGGTGGTGGTGACCAACACCATCCCGGCAGAAGATAAAGTTAAACAGTGCAGCAAGTTGACCAGTCTTTCGGTCAGCCGACTGTTGTCGGAAGCCATCCGACGTATTCATAACGACGAATCGGTCAGCTCGCTGTTTGTTTAGCCGGGCGGCCCGAAGGTACTCAGCCAGTTTGCTAATTAGATGGAGGATAGTATAGATGGCACAATCAGAACTGAATGTTATAACTCGTGAAAATACCGGTAAGGGGGTCGCGCGCAAACTGCGTGCCGCCGGTATGGTTCCGGCAGTTGTTTATGGTAAAGGGATGGAGCCGGTGGCGATTGCTGTCGAGCCGAAGACTTTGGAACAGGCCATTTCGACCGGAGCCGGTTGGAACACCTTGCTCACCCTGAAGGGGGCGCCCCCGATCGAGGGGAAAGTCGTGGTGTTGAAAGAGCTTGAACTGCATCCGCTGAGTCGGACCATGGTTTGTGCTGATTTTCATGCCATTGATCTGCAGAAAAAAGCGTCCTTTATGGTTCCGGTTGTGACCACCGGCAAATCCGCTGGAGAAAAGGCTGGCGGCAGTTTGCAGGTGATTCGTCATGAGTTGGAAATTATCTGCCTGCCGACGGCGGTTCCCCAGTCGATCGGAATTGATGTTACTGCGCTTGAAATCGGCGACGTTGTGCATATTGAAGAGGTCTCGGTCCCTGAAGAGACGGAACTGCCCTATGATGTCAACTTCACCGTTATAACCGTGGTCGGTCATAAAGATGAGGAAGAGGGCGTCGAAGGTGAAGGTGAAGAAGTCGTCGCTGCCGCCGAAGAAGAAACGGAATAAATTCTTCGCGTGAGGCTGCTGTGAAGTTACTGGTCGGGCTGGGAAATCCGGGGGACAAATATGCCGGAACCCGCCATAATGCCGGATTTCTGGTTGCCGAGCGGGTTGCCGAGCGACATCGTATTGCGCTGAAAAAGAAGGGCTATCAGGGGCGTTACGGTGTCGGCCGAGCGGCCGGTGCCGAGACCACAATTCTGTTGCCGCAAACCTTCATGAATCATAGCGGTGCCAGTGTCAACGCTGCGTATCGATCCCTCGGAGTTGCTCCGGGGGATTTGATTGTCATCTACGATGACCTGGATCTGCCGCTGGGACGGATCAGGGTCAGGCTGGAGGGTGGTCACGGTGGCCACAATGGTTTGCGGGACATCATTGCAACCCTCGGGTTTAAAGATTTTATCCGGCTCAAGGTCGGTATCGGTCGACCGGAACGAGGCGATGTCACCAACTATGTGCTGGGACGGTTTAATGCCGACGAACAAAAGCTAGTGCCGCTGTTGCTGGATCTGGCCGCTGATGCGGTCGAAACGATCCTGGCCGATGGTGCCGCTGCGGCAATGAATAAATACAATAATTGTAACCTGCTGGATTCACTCTAAACACAAAAAAGAGAGGCAAGGAACAGATGGAACTGCAGATGTGGGCTCCCATTCTGGGAGTAATCGGGTTTGTCATCGCGATCGTACTGTACAGCATCGTTAAGGCTCAACCTGTCGGCAATGAGAGAATGCGTGAGATCTCCGAAGATATTTATGCGGGTGCCATGGCTTTTCTTAATCGTGAGTATCGAGTGCTGGCCATTTTTATCGTCCTGGTTTTTGCACTGATTGCGGTCGGTATGAATTATCAGACGGCTCTGGCATTCCTCGGTGGTGCTCTCTGTTCCATGGGCTGTGGCTTCATCGGCATGAAGGCAGCGACTCGCGCTAACGTGCGGACCGCTGAAGCTGCTCGTGCTCATGGCCAGGCCAAGGCCCTGGAAGTCTCCTACAACGGTGGCGCGGTCATGGGGATGGCGGTTGCGTCCCTCGGGCTGGTCGGTATCGGTGTGGCTTATATCTACTTCGGCGGCAGCCCGGAAACTGCCAGGTATATCAACGGCTTCGCCATGGGTGCTTCTTCGATCGCCCTGTTTGCCCGGGTCGGCGGCGGTATCTACACCAAGGCCGCCGATGTCGGTGCCGACCTGGTCGGTAAGGTCGAAGCCGGGATCCCGGAAGATGATCCACGGAACCCGGGGGTTATCGCTGACAACGTCGGTGACTGCGTCGGTGACACCGCCGGGATGGGGGCTGACATCTTCGAATCCTACGTCGGTTCGATTGTCGCCACCATGGCGATTGCTGCGGCCGCTGGTCCGGAACTGCTGGGCAAACTCGGCGGTGAGGGCATCCAGCCCAATGTGATGATTCTGCCGCTGGTCATGGCGATGGTCGGCCTGATCTTCTCGGTCATCGGTATCTTCTCGATGAAATTCCTCAAGGGAATCGACCCGGGCAAGGCGCTGCACTATACGACCTTTGTTGCTGCCGGTGGTTTTCTGATTGCTGCGTTTTTTGTCATCCAGGCCCTGAGTATCAATACCGGCGTTTACTGGGCGGTGCTGGCCGGGACCATTGCCGGTATCGCGATCGGTCAGGTTACCGAATACTATACGGCTCGTGGCCCGGTGGCGCGGATTGCTGAAGCATCTAAAACCGGCCCGGCGACCAATATCATCCATGGCCTGGCTGTCGGTCTCGAATCGACCGCCCTGCCGATTCTGATTATCTGTGCCGCTATTTTTGTTGCCAACTACTTTGCCGGACTCTACGGCATCGGTATTGCCGCTGTCGGTATGCTGGCCACCGTCGGTGTCACCATGACGGTTGATGCTTACGGTCCGATCGCCGACAATGCCGGTGGTATCTCGGAGATGGCCGGACTCGGCCCGGATGTTCGTAAAATCACCGATGGTCTTGACGCCATCGGCAACACCACGGCGGCGATCGGTAAAGGTTTCGCCATCGGTTCCGCAGCCCTGACCGCTCTGGCGCTGTTCTCTGCCTATGCCACCACGGTCAAACTGGACGTGATCAACCTGATCAATCCGATGGTGGTGATCGGTCTGCTGATCGGTGGGGCTCTGCCGTTCTTTATCGGTGCCCTGACCATGACCTCGGTCGGTCGTGCCGCCGGCCAGATGGTTGATGAAATCCGTCGTCAGTTCCGTGAAATCCCGGGCCTGCTGGAAGGCAAAGAAGGGGTCAAGCCGGATTCCCAGAAATGTGTCGATATCTCCGCCAAGGCTGCGCTGAAAGAGATGATCCTGCCGGGCGTAGTCGCGGTTGTCGCCCCGGTTCTGATCGGTTTTGTGCTCGGTAAAGAAGCTCTCGGCGGCATGCTCGCCGGTGCCACCGTGGCCGGGGTGCTGCTCGCGCTGATGATGTCGAACGGCGGTGGCGCTTGGGACAACGCCAAGAAATATATCGAAAGCGGTTCGCTGGAGGGTGAAAGCAAAGGTGGTCAAGCTCATGCTGCTGCGGTTATCGGCGACACCGTCGGCGATCCGTTCAAGGACACCTCCGGTCCGGCCATGAACATCCTCATCAAGTTGATGAGTGTTGTTTCTCTGGTTATTGCACCGCTGCTCGTCTAGAAGTGTTGCTGATATCGATCAATATGATAGCCGGGGCTTTTGTCCCGGCTATCATGCTTTGTGCGCAAATCTGAAATAGCCACCAGGACACAAAGAACACCAGGGGACCCTGAATCAATTTTGATTTTGGAGCCTTGCTGGCTGACTCTTGTTTGGCGTTTGCAAAAGGAAAAAGTTATGGGTTTCAAATGCGGCATCGTCGGCCTGCCGAACGTCGGTAAATCGACCATCTTCAACGCCATTACCTCGGCCGGGGCCGAATCGGCCAATTACCCCTTTTGTACCATCGAACCGAATATCGGTGTCGTCGCAATGCCGGACAAGCGGCTCGACAAACTGGCGGAGATCGTCAAGCCGCAGGCCATCCTGCCGACCAGCATGGAGTTTGTCGATATCGCCGGACTGGTCCGTGGTGCCAGCAAGGGGGAAGGGCTCGGTAATCAGTTTCTCGGTCACATCCGCCAGGTCGACGCCATTGCCAATATCGTCCGCTGTTTTGAAGATGAGAATGTGGTCCATGTTGACGGCAGCGTCGATCCGCTACGTGATATCGAGGTGATTCAGACCGAGCTTAACCTGGCCGATCTGGATACGGTGGAAAAAAGATTTCTGCGCAGTTCGAAACAGGCTCGAAGCGGCGACAAGCAGCTGCAGGCCGAGGTGGCCGTCCTTGAGCGCGTTCGGGCGGCGTTGAATGAGGGGATCCCTGCCCGGGCGGTTGATCTTGCCGCAGCCGAAAAAAAAATCATTGCCGAACTCTGTCTGATTACCATGAAACCGGTCCTCTACGTTGCCAATGTTGCCGAAGATGATCTGGCGGGTTTGCATCCTTTTGTGCAGAAAGTCCGTGACCATGCCGCCGCAGAGGGTGCCGAGATGGTCACCATCTGCGGTAAAATCGAATCGGAAATCGCCGAGCTGGACGCCGATGAAAAGCTGGAATTTCTACATGAGATGGGCCTTGAAGAATCCGGTCTCGACCGGATGATCCATGCCGGCTACAGGTTGCTCGGGCTGATCACCTACTTTACCGCCGGGGTCAAGGAAGTCCGGGCCTGGACCGTTCCCGACGGTGCGAGCGCACCGCAGGCCGCCGGGGTGATTCACACCGATTTCGAAAAAGGCTTTATCCGCGCCGAGGTGACGGCATATGAGGATTATATCAACTCCGGGGGGGAAGCAGGAGCCCGGGAAAAAGGGTTGCTACGCCTTGAAGGTAAAGAGTACCGGGTGCTTGACGGCGATGTCATGCACTTCCGTTTCAATGTTTAAACAGGCCTTCCGATAACGTATAAAGCCCCGTTTGCCTCGTGTGCGGGGTTTTATTATGATATCGAGTAACACGAAAGTGAGAATCGTAGCATTCAGTATTGACAGAATGGTGTATACGGGTTAACGTGTGCTACCAATTGACAGATCGTGGCACTCGATGAGTAGCCAAGCTTACCGCACCACCTTTTGCTTGATGGAGTCGACTGAAATGCGTTCACTGTTTGTTGCCGTTTTATTCTGCTTGATTTATGTCTCCACTGCGTCAGCCCATTTCGGCACGGTGATTCCTTCCACCGATGTTGTTTCCTCGGGCGACCCGTTGACGATCGGGTTGGAGATTAAGTTCATTCACCCGATGGAATTGAAATATATGGAGATGGCGCGACCCAGGGAGTTCGGTGTCGTCAGCCGTGGGAAAAAGTATGATCTGTTGAGCAGTTTGCGGGAAGCCAAGTGGAAGGGACTCGATCCGAAGCAGAATTTCACCTACTGGCGCGGTGATTTTACCGTTAAACGGCCCGGTGATCTCACCTTTTATGTTGTTCCGCAGCCCTACTGGGAACCGGCCGAGGATCTGTTCATCGTCCATTACACAAAAGTGACCGTTGCGGCACTCGGTCTGGAAGGGTCTGGAAGATGGTTGGGATCAGCCGGTCGGGCTCGAAACGGAGATCGTCCCTCTGACTCGACCCTACGGTCTCTGGACGGGAAACCTCTTCTCGGGACAGGTCCTTTTGAAAGGGAAGCCGGTGCCTTTTGCCGAGGTCGAGGTTGAATATCTCAATGAGGCCGCTGACACCGGTCGGTCTGTTACTCCCCCGTCAGATCCTTTCGTGACACAGGTGGTCAAGGCGGATGTCAACGGGGTTTTTCATTATGCCATGCCGCGGGCCGGCTGGTGGGGTTTTGCCGCACTCAGTGAAGCCGACTGGACTCTGCCGCATGAAGGGCAGGAAAAGAAGGTTGAGATCGGCGCGGTATTCTGGGCGCACACGCGGGATATGCATTAGGAGGCGATAACCGATGCTTAAACAAATATTCAGACCAACATCGATCCTGCTGCTGGCCATTCTTCTGTTACCCAGTGTCGTTCTGGCACACAAGGTGAACATCTTTGCCTACGTAGAGGGGGGGACGGTCTATTGCGAGACTTATTTTCCCGACGGTCGGTCGGTGGTAAATGGCAAGGTCCAGGTTTTTGACAGCCAGGACCGGCTACTGCTGACCGGGCAGACCGACGATAAAGGTCTGTTCCAATTCGCGGTTCCCAAGATAGATGATTTGACCCTGGTGATTAATGCCAGTATGGGACACAAGAACAAGTTTTTACTGAAAAAATCTGCCATCAAAGAATGAAACTTATGACTGGTTTCCGTCAAATCTGCTGTCTCTGTC
Source organism: Deltaproteobacteria bacterium (assembly GCA_013152145.1). Classification (GTDB taxonomy): domain Bacteria; phylum Desulfobacterota; class Desulfuromonadia; order Desulfuromonadales; family Geopsychrobacteraceae; genus Malonomonas. The sequence goes on along the minus strand of JAADGW010000184.1, from coordinate 2,943 downwards.
TTTTGCTGCTCTGCCTGTTTTCGGCCTCAGCGCTTTATGCCGTGGTGCCGCCGGTGACGGGTGCTGAAACGGTTTTACAACTGGAACAGGAGAACGCCGCCTTGCAGCATAAGATCCGACGTCTGCAACGTGAGACCGCCGCGCTGCGTGATGAACTGGGCTCTCCGGGTATCTCACAGATCTTCGGTGGGATCGGTTATATCGTCGGCCTGTTCGGTGTCGTCGGCTGGATAGCTGCGCGTAAAAAAACGCACCGGAAGGGCTGAAAGACATGCATATATCCGATGGCGTTCTGCCGATCAGTGTTACCCTCGGGACCGGTGTTGCCAGCCTGGCGGTGGCGGCCTGGAGCGTGAGAAAAACCGCCAGTGAAGATTTACCGAAAGTGGCGGTGATGACCTCCGCCTTTTTTGTTGCTTCGCTGATCAATGTGCCGCTCGGACCGACCAGTGTGCACCTGTTGATCCCCGGGCTGGTCGGGATCCTGCTCGGACCTTCGGCATTTCTGGCGATCCTGATCGGACTGCTGCTGCAGAGTCTGCTGTTTCAGTTCGGCGGGATCACCGCCCTGGGTGCTAACGCGCTGATGATGGGGTTGCCGGCGGTGGTTTGCGGCCTGCTGTTCAGTAAGCTGCGCGGCAAAACCCGGAAACGGAACGCGATTGTCGGCGGCTTGATCGGCGGCGGCGGGACGCTGCTGGCGGCATCGATTCTCGCCCTGTTGCTGGCCACTGCGGGGGAGGACTTTCTCGGTGTGATGAAGCTGGCCCTGCTGGCTCACCTGCCGGTTTTTGTGGTTGAGTCGCTGGTCACAGGTTTTACCGTCTCCTTCCTTTTTCGCGTCAAACCGGAACTGCTCGAACAACGCTTCGGCACGCCACCCCCCACCGATCATTGATGAGCGAAGCGCATATCATCCAGCTGCCTTTGTTTATCTTCTGGGCCGGAGTCGCGCTGCTTGCCGGCAGCTGGTGGCTGGCGTTGTGGACATTTAAATCCATTCTGCGAGATGAGCACAAGCCGCAGCCGCAGCGGGACTGGTCGGTGCCGACGGTCGATACCGCGGCTGACGGCGATTCGCCGTTCCATCACTGGGATGTGCGTTTTAAGCTGGTGGCGCTGCTCGGGTTTGCTTTTCTGGTGGTTGCGACCCGGTCTCCCTGGTCGGCCCTGATCGCCATATTCCTCGCCTTTGCGGCGGTACTGCTGGCCCGTTTGCCGCTGGGCCGCTCATTAAGAAGACTGTTGGCGATGAGCGGTTTCCTCTCCATGTTTCTCTTGGTCATGCCGTTGACCGCAGCTGTTCACCCCGGTGATACCCTGCTGGTTTTCGGTGGTTGGGACTGGTTCTCATTCAATCTGCGCGGTTTGCAGCTGGCGCTGGCGGTCGTCGGAAAGGCCTGTGCCGTGGCACTGCTGATGGAACCGTTGCTGGCAACGGCTTCGCTGGCGCGGACCATTGAGGGGCTGACCCGTCTCGGGGTGCCGGAAAAGGTCGGGCAGATGATTCTGCTGGCGTATCGTTATACCTTTGTCTTTCTCGAAGAGGCACACCGCATGGCAGTCGGGATGCAGGTGCGCGGATTCCGGCGGCGGACCAGTCTGGAAACCCTACGGGTGATGGGGAACTTTCTCGGCATGTTGTTTGTGCGCAGTTTCGAGCGGACTCACCGGGTCTACGCTGCCATGCAGGCCCGCGGTTACCAAGGGCGTTTCCCTGCACCATTCTGTTTCAAAGTGACCGTCGGCGATTGGTTGCATGCGTCGCTCTGGTTGGTGCTCGGGGTCGGTTTGCTGATCTTTGATCGTCTGGGGCTCGGCTGATGCATGATCTGAAACGTCTCCCGCCGATCGATTTTGCCGGCCCGGCCCAGTTTGAAATCCATAACCTGCACTACTGTTATCCCGCCGGGCAACAGGCACTGCGTGGTATCGACCTGAGCATCGCCAGCGGTGACCGGATCGCCTTGGTCGGGCAGAACGGTTCCGGCAAGTCGACCCTGAGCAGACACCTCAATGGTCTCTTGCCGGTTCAGCAGGGAACACTGACCTATAAGGGGGAGCCGCTGAGCGGAGAGCATCTGCAACGGGCACGACTGGAGATCGGCCTGCTGTTTCAGGATCCGGATGACCAGCTGTTCTGTTCCACCCTTTACGACGACGTCTGTTTCGGTCCACTCAACCAAGGGGTACCACTTGCCGGGATGGAGCCGCTGGTTCGACAACAGCTGGCTTCGGTCGGGTTGGAGACGTTGCTCTACAAACCTTCTCACCACCTGAGTTACGGGCAGAAAAAACGTGCCGCGCTGGCCTGCCTGCTGGCGATGCGACCGCAGGTGCTGATCCTCGACGAGCCGACTGCCAACCTCGATCCCGCCCAGGAGACCCTGCTGGTTGAGTTGCTGCGTAACTATCGGGGTACCCTGATCTGTATCACCCATGATCTGTTATTTGCTTTTGAGTTGTGTCAGCGGGCTGTGGTGCTGGACAAAGGGCGGGTTCACCATGATTACAGTGTGGCAGAGCTGGTTGCACACCCGCCGTCGATGCGTGAACATGGCCTCGATTTTTCCTTCCGACTGAACGGACCGGCAGATCGCGATCTGCCGCCGCCGGTGGCTGAGGTTTCTCCTCCCAAGGTCAGCAGCGTTGCTGTGGCCGCTGGCGCTGAAAATTCTGCCGTCGTGGAACTGATCGATTATCATTACCAGTATGAAGACGGCACCTGCGCTTTGAACGGGGTCGATTTTGCTCTCAAGCCCGGAGAATCTATCGCCATTGTCGGTGAAAACGGTGCTGGCAAGACGACCCTGCTGAATTGCCTGATGGGGATCTTCAGCGGTGCGGGGCAACATCTTTTTCACGGTCGACCGCTGGAAACTTCGCAGCGCCGGCTGCTCTGGCACAAGGTCGGGATGGTCTTCCAGGATCCGGCCGATCAGC
>JAADGW010000140.1 GCA_013152145.1 Deltaproteobacteria bacterium | reverse complement strand
TATTGGGGGGATTATTACCTGCTTGAAATTCTCGACCCGGAAACCCTGCAGCCGCTACCGGACGGCGAATGGGGCGAGATGGTCGTCACCACTCTCTGTAAAGAGGGGGCACCGCTGATCCGTTACCGGACCCGCGATCTCACCCGGATTATCCCCGGCCGGTGCAGTTGCGGCAGTATCCTGCCGCGCCACTCACGGATCAAGGGACGCTCGGATGACACCATCAAATTCCGCGGCGTCAACATCTACCCGAGCAGTATCGACACCATCCTCTCAACGGTGCCGGGACTCGGCTCCGAGTACCAGATCCACCTGACCCGCGACGACGCCGGCCGTGAGCATATGCGACTGATCGTCGAACGGGCCGCCGGGGTTGCGGCCAAGCGCGGCCCGGAGCTGAGCCACGAAGCCAGCCATCAGATCAAGAAACAGCTGCTGGTCTCTGCCGAACTGGAACTGGTCGACTATGGTGAGCTGCCCCGCTCGGAACGCAAAAGTCAGCGGGTTTTCGACAGCCGGATTCAGGACGAGATCGTTTAGCTGTCAGCATCAATAAGACCCGGCGCACAGAAAAAACTTTTAAATACAGGCAGTTTCTCTTAAACTTCCCAAAAGCCCGGAAAATCATTGCTCAGGGTCTTTACTTTATAATGCAGTGATGCTTTTTACTTTTAAAAAGGAGAATGTTATGCGGAGGATTTTTGCACTTCTGACCGGCCTGCTGTTGTTGGCCAGCCCGCTGCTGGCGGCCGACACCATCAAGCTGGGCGCTTTTTTCGACCTTTCGGGCCGGGCCGCCTTTATCGGCACTCCGACCAAACTGGTGGCGGAAATGGTGGTCGACAAAATCAACAGCGAAGGCGGCATCAACGGCCGGCTGCTGGAACTGGTGGTCGCCGACACCGAGGCCAACCCGGCCAAGGCCGCTTCGATCGCGAAAAAGTTTATCTACAAGGATAAGGTGGTCGCAATCATCGGCCCGACCCTGACCGACACCGGCATGAATGTGAAGAAGATCGCCGACCAGGGCAAGACCCCGATCTTCATGACGGTCGGCGGCGACCCGGTAATCATGGGCGGCAAGTTCGGTCCCTTTAAATGGGTCTTCAAGTCGCCGCAACGCTCCAGCATCGCGGTCAAACGGCTGTTCAGATACCTGAAAGAGAAGGGCCTGACCAGGGTCGCGCTACTCTCGGCCGCGGACGGCTTCGGTAAAGACGGTGCCCGCTGGATGAAAAAACTGGCTCCCGAATACGGCATTGATATCGTTGCCCAGGAATCGTTCGGTACCCGCGACACCGACATGACCGCCCAGCTGACCAAGGTGAAAAATGCCAAACCGCAGGCGCTGATCGCCTGGACCATCGGCCCGGCCGGTTCAATTCTGGCGAAAAATAAGGTCCAGCTCGGTATCGACCTGCCACTCTTCCAATGTCACGGCCTACCCGATCCCAAGTATATCGAACTGGCCGGCAAAGCCAGCGAGGGCGGGATGCCGGCCACCAAGCTGATGGTTGTCGACGCCCTGCCGGACAACGATCCGCAGAAACCGGTGATCCAGGGATTCATCAAGCTGTACAAGGAGAAGGGCTACGACAAGCAGTTCCCGATCAACACCCACTCCGGCTATGCCTGGGATGCGATCATGATTGTTGCCAACGCGATCAAAAAGGTTGGCACCGACCCGGCAGCGCTGCGCAAAGAGATCGAAAATACCAAAAACTACGTCGGTATCTCCGGGACCTACAACATTACCCCCGAGGACCATAACGGTCTTGATGTCGACTCGATGGTGATGGTTCAGGTTAAAAACGGCAAGTTCGTGATGGCGGAATAAGCGGTTTTTTCGATTGATCGATCAGAGGGCTTTCCGCTCGGGAGAGCCCTCTTTTTTTCGGGACAGGATAACGCTATGAAGTGAAATGGCGGTACTGCACCGGACCGGAATCAGCTATTATTTCCGACTCTCCACAAACTCTCGCCATTGCCCTTTAAGAGGGATAAACATTGGTACCCGTGCTTTATAAGCCAGGTATTCTTCTCCGAACTGTGCGATAACCTTTTTTTCCTCACTGCGAGCCAAGAGGAAATAAACCAGAACGATCACCGGGAAAATCGCCACGGAAAAGATCGTCGGCCAGTGGACGACCCCTTCACCGAACAGGCCGAGGAACAGGCCGGTATATTGCGGATGTCGGACAAAACGATACAAACCATCGGTCACCAGACGGTTCTGTTGCCGCGCCCGGAAAAGTTCCCGCCAACCCTGAATAAACAGACCGATCCCGATAAACAGCAACACATATCCAAGGATCATCGAGATCAACATGCCGAATTCGCCGACACCGAGCAGTGATGACCAGAGATTGGCGTTGAGATTCGAACTGTCGATACCGAAAAAACGGACCAGAAAATAGATCGTCAGCGGAAAACCGTACATCTCTGCATACAGGGCAATGATAAAGGCCTGGACAAGTCCCGCACCGGCCCATTCGCGCCAGGTTTTCGGGGCGAAGTAACGGTAAAAAATCCAGGAGGCGATGACAATCATCACCGCGGCGAGAAACCAGGCACCGGAATGAGCAATATTTTCATTCATTTTTAATTCCTCTTAGCTGTCCCTGCGGACGGTTGCGTTGTTGCCACTGATCAAACCGGCGGTTGTCAGCTTTCAACGACTTCGAACTGACCCATCATACCGTCATCCTCATGTTCCAGCAGATGACAATGGTACATGTACACGCCGGGGTCATCATGGAACCGAGTGATGATACGGACCGTCTCCCCCGGTGCGATAAGTACCGTGTCCTTGCGCCCCTGCTCGTGAGCCGGCGGTGCTTTACCATCACGATCCAGAATCTGGAACTGAACGTCATGCAGGTGCATGGAGTGCGACGTCCGCATCATTATCGTCGAGCGGTTGATGATTTCCCAGATTTCGGTGGCGCCCAACTTGACCCGTTCATCAATCCGGTTAAGATCCATCTTTTTCCCGTTGATGGACAGGCCGCCGCCCACTATCCCCATGCCGATGCTCTCCAGGACAAAGGACCGTTTAACCGTGGCTTCAGTGGCCGGGATCCGGTCGAACGAACGCAGGCGGGTCGGGAGTTTTATCGCTGTCTCAGCCGGCCGGTCAACCTGGATACGCAGGGCCTCAAAGCGGCTGCCACGAACCTGATCGACCAACAGGCTGACCTGCTGACCGATGGGGGCGGCGGAAAAATCGACCAGCACCTCGGCCCGCTCACCGGCAGACAGGACGATACGGTTCATGGCCAACGGTCGCTCCAGGAAACCGCCGTCGGAGGCGATCATCCGGAAACTCTGCTGATTCGCAAAAGCGATCTTGTAGATGCTGGAGTTGGAGCCGTTAAGCAGCCGCAGCCGCACCGGCCCGGCGTGAACCCCGAGGACCGGCTGCATGACACCGTTAATCAACAGATGGTTGCCGATCACGCCGTTCATCTGATCATGCATATTCTGCACATAGGCAAACTGGCCGCTTTTTAAAAACCGCCGATCCTGAATAATCAGCGGGATGTCATCCTTGCCGTAGTCTTTCGGGATATCCAACCGGTCGGACAGCTCATCCTCAATAATGAACAGGCCCGCCAGACCGCGATAAACCTGATCTCCGGTCAGACCCATGGCGTGTGGATGGTACCAGAGGGTGGCCGCCTGCTGCTTTATGGTAAAGTCGGGATTCCAGCTGCTGTCCGCCGGGATCGGCTGCAGGGGACCGCCGTCCCATTTTGCCGGCAGGTGCAGACCGTGCCAGTGCAGGGTTGTGGTCTGGGATAACCCGTTTTTGATCTCAGCCCTGAAACGCTGACCGTTCCGCACCCGGATGGTGGGGCCTAAGAAGTTGCCGTTATAGCCCAGGGTCCGGGTTGTTTTCCCCGGGAAAAAACTCCGGCTGCCCTGCTGTACCTGCAGGACAAAACGGACGCTGTCGGCCGCGCTGTCAAGATCTTCCAGCAACGGCGGAATCGGCAGAGCGGTGGAGAAGGAATTCGCCGATAAGGGAGCGGCTCCGTCTGTAAAGATCGGGCCGAAACTTCCCGTTGCCCAAGCGGCTCCAGCCAATCCCAGGGCGGCGATTCCACCGGTCATGAATGTTCTGCGCTTCATCTTCTTCTCCTGCCTCTGCCCACGCGGATAACGGCGCGCTCGATTACCGGTCGCCCTGCATCATCAGCTCCTGTTGAGCCAACATACCGTTCATCATCTCCTGCATGACCTGAATTTTTTTCTCCAGCAGCTGGACACGATCATTATTTGTTTTGGCACTCATACAGTTCATCATTCCCTGGCCATCCATCATGCCGGCCTGACTCATCATGTTGTTCATCATCGCCATCTTCTTTTCCATCATGCTCACCCGGTCAGCCATCGGCAGCTTTTCCGTATTCTGTTTGCCCATCATCTGACCTTGTTTCATCATCTTGCCCTGATTACCCTGGCCCATCATCTTGCCCTGGTTCATCATGCCCATACCGGACATCATCTGCATGCAGTTCTTCATCATCTGCATATTCTTGCCCATAAGCTTTTTACGGGTCTTTTTATCGGTTGTGGTCATCATCTTCTGGCGCATGTCCTTCATCTGCGTCATCGAGGCATCAAGCTTTTCCGTGTTGACCGCCGCTGTCGCCGAAGTGTCTGCTGCAGCGGCGTGATGATCTTCCTGTGCCATTACGGGAAAGGCACCAGAGTTAATACCAAAGCTGTCAGGATAAGTTTTCTTTTCATGGTTTTTCTCCATCTTCGGGTTGTTCGGGAGTCTTTCCCGAAACTGATTAATGCGATTATTGTATTTTCACCGAACGCAAGCGCAGGGCATTGCTGATCACCGAAACCGAACTCAAGCTCATCGCTGCAGCGGCGATCACCGGGCTGAGCATAAGACCGAAGGACGGATAGAGCACTCCGGCGGCCAGCGGCACCCCCAGCGAGTTGTAGATAAAAGCGAAGAACAGGTTCTGGCGGATGTTGGCCATGGTGGCCCGGCTCAATTTGC
>JAADGW010000283.1 GCA_013152145.1 Deltaproteobacteria bacterium | reverse complement strand
GCATACCGCCGGGGATATTTTAGATTTGCAACCGGCTTGTGGTGGCCGGATTTGAACCGTCCCCGCACCGGGTTTTTGCTGGCTGTCGCGACCGGTTTTCGGGGTCTCCGCCGGATACTGAGCTTCTCTGACGAAAGAGGTCGGGAATTTATGACTGACACGGGGAGAATCTTGTGTTACAAATCCTGACAGTTTATGTACTCAATCTGTCGTCGGGGCTTGCCCGGAGCAGGTGACAGACGATATACTACAGAAAATATTCACCCTTAATGGAGGAATCAATCCGATGAGAGAGCGTGTTGAAGAAGTTTTGAACCAGGTCCGTCCCACGTTGCAGGCCGATGGTGGTGACGTCGAGCTGGTTGATGTCAGTGAAGACGGGGTGGTCAGTGTCAAATTGACCGGGGCCTGCGGTTCTTGCCCGATGTCCACCATGACCCTTAAAATGGGTATCGAGAAATCGTTGATGGAGAACATCCCCGAGGTCAAGGAAGTGGTTCAGGTTCGCTAGATATCGTGTATTGATCGGTCGTCACTGCACACAAAATTTCAAGAAAAAAAGAAAGAGCCGACGTGCGAATGCGCCGGCTCTTTCTTTTGCCCCGTGCCGGGCCGTAGCAACTGAGCCATCGGCATCGGCAGGCCCGGCCTTAACCCAGCGCCTGCTGCAGATCTGCGATCAGATCCTCGGCATCCTCCAAGCCAATGGAGAGCCGCACCATGCCGTCGGGGATGCCGCGGCGGCTGCGCTCTTCGGGAAGCATGGCGTAATGGGTGGTGGTGATCGGCTGAGTTACCAGACTTTCGACTCCGCCGAGACTGGCAGCGATAGAGAAGAGTCGCAGACGGTCAACAACCGCCGCTGTTGCGGTTGCGTCACCATCGAAAACAAAACTCAACATACCGCCGAAACCGCTCATCTGCTCGCGGGCGATGGCATAACCGGCAAAGTCCTTCAGCCCCGGATAGTTGACCCGCAGGACCTGTGGTTGTTGCTGCAGAAATTCGGCAACCTGCTGTGCGGACTGGTTCTGGGCCTTTACCCGCACCGACAGCGTCCGGAGACTGCGAGCCAGCAGGAAAGCGACTTCCGGGGCCATCATCTGGCCGAGATTCTTGCGCCAGACCCAGATCGGTGCGAGCCGTTCAGTGGCGGCAATCACCAGGCCGCCGGTCAGGTCGCTGTGGCCCCCCAGATATTTGGTCGCGCTGTGCACCACAATATCCGCTCCCAGTTCGAGCGGCTGCTGGTTGACCGGGGACGCAAAGGTGTTATCGACCACCGTCAGCGCGCCGTGTTCCCTGGCCACCGCCGCGATGCTGCGGATATCCAGCACTTCGAGGTTCGGGTTGGTCGGGGTTTCGAAAAAAACGATTCGGGTGGTCTCGCGAAACTGCTGCGGCAGGTCGGCCAGTTCATGCCCGAGGACAAAGGTCGTGTCAATGCCGAGGGTTGGCAGGTTCTCCTTGAGCAAATCAAAGGTGCCGCCGTAGACATCGCCGATGCAGATAATATGGTCACCGGCGTTACAATGGGCGAGAAAGGTTGCCGCCTCCGCCGCCATTCCCGAACTGAACGCCAGACAGCCCTCTCCGCCCTCCAGCTCGGTACATTTTTTCTCCAGTCCACGGATGGTCGGATTGAGTCCGTAACGGGTGTAGAGATTGCCGTCAGGGTTGCGCCCTTCAACCACATCGAGCAACTTCGCGGTATTTTCAAAAGCGAAGGTTGAGTGGTTGTAGAGTGGCATATGGATACCCCCCTGCACATCGAGGGACTCGCCCGCATGGATACAGCGGGTTGAAAAGCCTTTATTCCCGGTAGTTGCCATCATGATCTCCCTTTTGCATGTTTTTTTTGACAGGATTGATGCTCGTGGCGTTCAACAATCCACCAGTTTATCATGGATAAATCGATTGTCACAGACTGGCCACGTGTTGGTGGTTTGAGGTTGACATAAGCTTATCCGTAGTATTCAATTGAATTGTTGAATACTACGGAGCGATCGCCCAGTCAAGGAAATCTTCGGTCACAAGATGCTTCTGATAGAAATTCGGAAAGCTTGAGTATCGTTTGTCTATACAGGGCCTCGAACCTGTTTAATGGCTTAACTGGAGCCGGTGAGCCTGGGGACAGCAAAGCCCGTTGATTCTTGAATGGGTCCGATAAGGGGGAGATATGGCCTGTAAAACTCAACTTTTATGCCGTTTCGACAAGAACGTTCGAAAACAAGAATGTGTTTTTGTAAGGACAAAAGAAACTTGGTTTGTGAATTTCTTTCACCACGGGAGGAGCATGTTATGAACGAAGTCGCTAATATTAAAAACGGTGTTAATGTCGATCAATTGGTTGGCACAATCGCAGCGATCAAGGATGAACCGGATATCGCAAAGTTTCAATTCAGAGCGGACACTAAATGGATAAATGGAGGACATTGCCGAACCGAGTTCAAAAACTTCTACGGGGCCAAGGCTGAAGATACCTCCCGGACTCAAGCGCTTGTGATAGAAGGGGATGAGCCTTCTGTTCTGCTGGGGGAGGATCATGGAGCGAATGCGGTTGAAGCGGTGTTGCATGCCCTGGCGTCTTGTTTATGTGTGGGTTTTGTTTACAACGCCTCAGCTCAAGGCATTACCATCGAATCGTTGGACTTCAGCCTGGAGGGCAATATTGATTTACATGCTTTTCTCGGCCTGTCTGAGACGCAACGACCTGGGTACGAAAGCATAAGTGTGAAGGTTAGAGCCAGGACTGATGCGCCTGAAGAAAAGCTGGTGGAATTATGCACATATGTTCAAAAGACCTCACCGGTTTTAGATATTCTACGCAACCCGGTGTCAGTCACGGTGGAGATGGAATAACGTTGCCAGGCAACGACCAACTTCAGCTTGACAGCTGCGTGTAAAAAATGCCGTTCGTTTTTTGCTGCCGGAGCCGCAAAGTGTTAGCCAGGGGCAGATATGAGCACGACAAATCAACATTGGAACGCGATCTTCTCTGCCAAGTCCGATCCTGAACTCGGTTGGTACGAGAGTGATGCCTCTCAGACGCTAAAGTTTTTTGATCTGATCCCGCAGCGCGAAAATGCTACGGTCTTTCTCCCGGGTGCGGGAACATCTGTGCTTGTCGATGAACTTTTGGTCAGGGGACACGCCCTCATTTTGAACGATATCAGCGATGAAGCTCTGATTACGCTGAAAAACAGAATAGGAACGAATGATCGTTTGACATGGCTGCATCATGACATCTCCAAACCTTTGCCCGATGGCATTCCCCCGGCCGATGTCTGGATCGATCGGGCCGTCCTTCATTTCCTGCTCGAAGA
>JAADGW010000041.1 GCA_013152145.1 Deltaproteobacteria bacterium | reverse complement strand
CCGAACGGGCGCTCGGCTTTTTACCGCACGAGCTTGACTTTACCCATCTGCGGATGCTCTGGCGACGTTGGAAAAAGAAGGCCAGCCTGTCATTCTTCGGCCATCCGTTAACCCCGTTCGGCCCCGATTGGCTGGATCAGTCATTAAGCCGGATTTTCGGTCTGCGAGGGGATCTGATCCCCGATTTCCGCCTGATCGACTACCCGGTTGCGTTTCTGAGCAGCGAGCAGAGTCCGGCCTACAATGGACAACTCGGCAACCAGGAACAACTCAAGAGTGATCTGGCGGACATGGGGGTTTTTGACCGGCAGATGTCGCTTTACCAGTTTTTTAAATTGCGCGAATTTGCCAACATCGGCTTCAGCGGTTTTGAGGGGCGTCATTACAGCCTGTTCCCGGATCTGGAAGAGGACTTTTCTGCCGCGGCCAACCTGCAGGTGCTGCTCTGTGCGCTGGCTTTCAAATATATGGCCACCGCCCAGATTCGTCATCGCCATATCCCTGACGATCCTTTCATCGAAAGTGAACGTCGCCAGATCTTTTTCGATATGGCTATCGGGATTCCCACCTTTTTTATCCGGCGCAATACCCGCAACCGTTTTCTGTTGAAAATCATTAAAAAGACCGAGCGGGTGAGGACCAGTCGACGTTATCCCGGCTACCTGCGGGTTTATCGCCAGGATTATTGCCAGGCATTGATCCGGTTGCTGCGTGAGGATGCCGGTGATCTGCTCGAGATGTTCGGGTTTGCGCCGTTACTGGACGATCTGGAACAGCGGCTGCTGAATCCGCGACAGTCGGCAGCCGGCTGGCTGACAAAAGAGATCTCCACGAGTCGGACGAGTGACCCGCTCAAGATCAAGGCGGCGGAATTTAACCGGGCCGCCGAGACCTACTATCGGGAAAAACTGCGCCAGAATCATATTGAGCAATCTTTCCAGCTGCTGCAGAAGGACCTGCAACAGCTGGAAAGCGGGGCCGGACGCTGGGATAACGAACTTCGACCGCATTTGGAGAAAATTATGGGCGGCCGGAAAACCGCCACATTTCTCCATGCGATCACCTCTGACCTGCTGAACGACAAGCTTGGTCGGCAGCCGTTAGTGCGCCTGCTGAACCTGATGTTACTGGCCGAACAGCGTGATCGCCTGATAAACACATCGACTTCAGAACAGGAGAAGCATGAAACTGACACATCAATATATCGAGCGCTCCAGCGGCCGGGTCTGTGACGAACCGCTGTTCGGCGATCGACTGGTTCGCTGGCTTTATCATCCGGTCCGTGAAAAAGCACCGCAGCTGTTCAAACTGCTAACCGGTCCGCACAGCTCACAGCTGCTCGGTTTTTTCAATTATGACCTGGCTCTTTCCGCCAGGGTCCTTGGTAACCGTCAGTTTTTACAGAACACCGGATTTGAACTGGGGGAGTGCTTTGAGCCTCCCGAATCGCTGAATACCGCCCGCAAGGTTTTTGAACGCAAAATCTGTTATTGGGATTGTCGACCGTTAGCGGAAGATCCCCAGTCCGTCGTCTCGCCGGCCGATGCGCGGGTGATTGTCGGCTCGCTGGATGAAACCAGCAGCCTGGAGATTAAAGGCAAGTTTTTCGCTTTCGATGAGCTGCTCGGCGCGGATAAAGAGCCATGGTTGCACTGCTTTCGCGGTGGTGATTATGCTTTGTTCCGGTTGACGCCGGACAAATATCACTATAACCACACGCCGGTTGCCGGTCGGGTGATCGATCATTATGCAATCGACGGCAGCTACCACTCCTGCAACCCGCAGGCGATTGTCAGGGAAACAACGCCCTTTTCAAAAAATCGCCGGGTGGTGACGATTTTCGATACCGATGTCGAAGGCGGCAGCGGCGTCGGTAAGGTCGCCATGCTGGAGATTGTCGCCTTGATGATCGGCGGCATCGATCAGTGTTACAGCCTGAAAGCGTACGACAATCCACAACCGATCAAGGTCGGCATGTTTGTCGAAAAGGGTTGCCCGAAAAGTCTTTATCGTCCCGGCAGCAGTACCGATGTGCTGTTGTTTGAGTCGGGCCGGGTCAATTTTGCCACCGACCTGTTGAATAACCGCCTGCGCCAGGATGTGAACAGTCGCTTCAGTGCCGGTTTTCAGAAGCCGCTGGTCGAAACCGATATCCCGGTGCGATCTCTGCTGGCAACAGCAGTGAGTCGACACTATCTCGACAGTCTGGAGGGTTACTGAAATGTCGAACGAGGTCTTCGTGCTGCTGTTATTGATCATCTGCGGCCTGGTCATGAGCTGGGGGTTCCGGGTGCTGCCGCGCAACGGTTGGCAGATGTTGGCAAGCTTGCCGATCCGCCCCTTGGGGAATGGACAGTGGCAGGGGCTTAACCTGACCTGGTACGGGTTGCTGACGGCCAACGCCTATCTTGCGGCGCTGACGATTCTGATTGTCCTGCTCGGTGCGGCCGGGGTCGCGTTGCCGGGGGTGATGCTGGTCGCGGTTTTCCTGCTGGCACTGTGCGTCCCGGCGTCCCGGCTGGTCGCCCGGCTGGTTGAAGGCAAATCTGATACGTTTACCGTTGGCGGCGCGGTTTTTGTCGGCATTGTCGCCGCACCCTGGATGGTAGAGCTGGTTAACCAATTGACCAGCGACCGGATGCCGATCTTAACGACTTTGGCCGCCATCAGCATTGCCTATGCCTTCGGGGAAGGGCTGGGGCGGCTGGCTTGTATCAGCTTCGGTTGTTGTTACGGAAAACCACTTTCCCGTTGTGGACCCTCGACGCAACGTTTATTCCGCCGCTGGAATTTCAGGTTTTGTGAAGAAACGCGAAAAATCGCTTATGCCAGTGATCTCGGCGGCGAACCGACCCTGCCGGTTCAGGCCCTCACCGCAACCCTCTATGTCGGCGTCGGGCTGCTGGGCACCGAACTGTTCCTCTCCGGGCTGCCCGTCTGGAGCTTTGTTCTCTGCCTGCTCGTGACCCAGCTCTGGCGGGTTCTGTCGGAGTTTTTGCGTGCCGATTATCGCGGAGACAGCCAATTTTCGGCCTATCAGATCATGGGGTTACTGGCCATTCCCTACGCTCTTTTCACGGCGGTTTACTTTTCCGCAGAGCAGCCCCCGCCCCCGGTTCTACAGCAGGGGCTGGTGCAGCTCTGGCAGCCGGGCACGCTGATTTTTCTGCAGCTGTTATGGCTGACTCTGTTTATCTACACCGGCCGCAGTACCGTCACCGGTGCCAACTTGAGTTTTCATGTTCACCGTGACCGTATCTGACGTTCCTTTTTACCGGCGCAGATCTCTCCCCGGAATAAAAGCTCAACTGATCGGCCTGCTGCAGC
>JAADGW010000054.1 GCA_013152145.1 Deltaproteobacteria bacterium | reverse complement strand
AGAAAACCGCGTGTCTGATTGTGGGGGTGTTCGCCGGCAAACTGCGGGATCCGTTTTTGCGACAACTGGATGAGCTGGTCGCCGGTGCGGTCACGCGGGCGGTGCGCAGCAAGGAATTTACCGGTCGCAAAGGGGAGTCGCTGCTGTTGCCGGGAAGCAAAGGGATGGCGGCGGAACGGGTTCTGCTTTATGGCCTCGGCAAGGAGCGTTCCGTCGGATTGAACAGCCTGCGGCAGGCGGCGAGCGGGGCAGCGCGGTTGTTGGCGGAGAAACAGCTGGGGAGTTTTCTATTGCTGCTGCCACCGCTGCCGACGAAAAAAACCGGTCTGGCTGAGCGGGTACAGGCAGTGCTGAAGGTCTCCTGCTGGCCGATTATCACTATGACCGCTACCTGTCGAAAACGCGGCCGGGTACGCCGGTCAGGCTGGCTGAAGTCGGCCTGCTGATCGCTGCCGGGGAGAACCTCGGCGAGGCCGAGGCGGCACTCAAGGTCGCTGAAGGGACTGCCGAGGGGGTTTGCTTTGCCCGTGATCTGGTCAATGCTCCGGGCAACCTCAAGTCGCCGCACTATCTGGCGATGCAAGCGGTAGCGATGGCCGAACGGGTCGGCATCAGTGCCAAACTGCTCGACCGCAAACAGCTGGAGCGGCAGGGGTTCGGGGCTCTGCTCGGGGTGGCTCAGGGGAGTGCTCGGGACCCTTATCTGATCGTTCTGGAATATCTCGGCAGCACCGAAGATGCCCGGCCGGTGGCGCTGGTCGGCAAGGGGGTGGTGTTTGATGCCGGCGGTATTTCGTTGAAACCGGCCGAGAAAATGGACGAGATGAAAATGGATATGGGCGGTGCGGCGGCGGTGCTCGGCACCCTGCTGGCCGCGGCCCGGCTGCAGCTGCCGGTCAACCTGGTGGCGGTGGTTCCGGCGGTGGAGAATATGCCTTCGGGGACGGCGATCCGACCCGGCGATATTCTCACCTCGCTCTCCGGTCAGACCATCGAGGTGCTGAATACCGATGCCGAAGGACGTTTGATTCTTGCTGACGCCCTGACCTATGTCGGCCGCTATCAGCCGCGGGTGGTGATCGATGTGGCGACCCTGACCGGGGCCTGTATTATCGCCCTCGGCAATCATGCGGCCGCCGTGCTCGGCAATCACGACGGCTTGATCCGCCAGCTGCTCAAAGCGGGCGAGCGCAGCGGCGAAAAGCTTTGGCAACTGCCGCTCTGGGATGAGTATGCTGCGCAGATTAAAAGCGATTTTGCTGATATGAAAAATACCGGCGGCCGACCGGCCGGAACGATCACTGCGGCCGCTTTCCTGCAGAAATTTGCTGACCAATACACCTGGGCGCATCTGGATATTGCCGGGGTGGCCTGGGAGGGGAGCGGCCGTGCCGGACAGCCGAAAGGGGGCACCGGTTTCGGGGTGCGGGCGCTGGTCGAATATCTGCGCGGTGCAAGGAAATAGCCCGGCCGCCGGACACCGTTTCGGCCCCCGGATTGATTCGTTCCCGGACCCCTTACGCTCCCTTGACAGCGGCCCCAAACTGTTGCTAGATTGCCACGTTCGGCCCGCTTCAGTTGTTTGCGGTCGATATCATTTTGAAGCTTGTACCGAGCTGTTTATCGTACCCGCTGCCGGCGATGATTCTGCCGACAAGATGGAGATAAAAGATGCGTTGTTCCGATGTGCCGTTGGAAGCTGATCTGCCGAAGGGAGTTAAAGACTTCCTGCCGCTCAAAGCGGCCAAGGCCGATTTCCTCCAGCAGCAGTTGCGCCAGGTTTTTACCGCCTGGGGGTTCCGTCCGCTGATCACTCCGCAGCTCGAGTATCTGGATGTTCTCGAGCGGGGGCTGGGCGAGGGCTTGCGGGATCGGGCCTTCCGTTTTGATGATCGTCAGAGCGGCCGTCTGGTCGCCTTTCCTCCCGACATGACGCCGCAGATCGCCCGCATCGCGGCGACCCGTATGCGTGAGCGGCCGCTGCCGTTGCGGCTCAGTTACAGTGGCCGGGTGCTGCGTCACACCGAACAGCAGATGGGCAAAGACCGCGATATTTTTCAGACCGGGGTTGAGTTGATCGGGCTGGATGGTCCCGAGGCGGATGCCGAGATGATCGCCATGGCGGTTGAGGCCTTGCAGGCAGTCGGCGCCGAGGAGTTTACCATCGACATCGGCCAAGTCGATTTTTTCCGTGGCGTGATGGATGGGTTGCCGCTCGAAGGCCGCCGGGCCGACCAGGTTGCTGATGCTATTTTACGCAAGGACAGCTCCGAGTTGCAGGGCCTCCTGAAAGACGCCGCTTTGGATGATCATGCGCGCGAAGAGGTTCTGGCGTTGCCGCGACTGTTCGGTGGTCGCGAGGTTCTGGACCGGGCGGAAAAGGTGGTTCGTAACGAACGCTCGCGCAAGGCGCTCGACAATCTGTCGCAGGTCCTTGATGTCCTGAACGTTTATGGCGTGCTCGATCATGTCACCGTTGATCTCGGTGAGCTGCGCGGCCTCAATTATCACACCGGTATCACCTTCCAGGGCTTTCTCAGCGGTGTCGGGCGGGCGGTCTGCAGCGGTGGACGTTACAATAATCTGACCGGCCGGTACGGCTTTGACGCCCCGGCCACCGGTTTCACCTTTAACCTGCTGCAGCTGCTGTTTGCGCTGGACAAGTCTCTCGATCAACGGGTCAAACCGACCACTGATCTGTTGATCTTTGCACACGGGGAACAGCTGCGCCCAGCTCAGCAGCTGGCCCGCAAACTGCGCCGGCAGGGCTACTCGGTCGCCCGCGATATCCTGCCGCGGTCGCGGGAGGCGGCGCTTGACTATGCCCGGCAGATGAATTTCAAATATTTCGCGCGGGTTGCCGGTGAGCAGGAGAATGTCGAGTTGACTTGTCTGGCGGACGGGAAAACCACTCGGATCCCCTGGCAACAGGCTTATCAGAACGGTCTTGAACTCTGAAGTTATCTATCATCCGGCCGGTTATAAAACAGCCCGGCACGACAGGAGTCACAAAATAATATGGCCAACGTAATTATCGTCGGCGCCCAGTGGGGTGACGAAGGAAAAGGTAAAATCGTCGATATCTACACAGAATATGTGCAGCATGTGGTGCGTTTTCAGGGCGGCAACAATGCTGGTCACACGCTGGTGGTCGGCGACGAGAAGACCGTACTGCACCTGATCCCCTCGGGGATTCTGCACGAAGGCAAGCGCTGCATTATCGGCAACGGCGTGGTGCTCGATCCAAAGGTTTTTCTCGAAGAGATCAACGGGCTGAAAAAGAAGGGTTACCTCACAGACGACAGTCAGTTGATTGTCGATGGCGCCGTCAACCTGATCATGCCCTACCATAAAAGAATCGATATCGCCCGCGAGCGGAAAGCCGGTGGGAAGAAGATCGGGACCACCGGCCGTGGCATCGGGCCGAGTTACGAAGATAAAGTCGCTCGGCGCGGTATCCGTTTTGCCGACCTGCTCAAGCCGGAAACCTTTAAACGCAAACTGCATGAGGTGCTGCCGGAAAAGAATTTCTATCTGGAGCAGTTTCTGGGCGAACAGCCGTTTTCCGAAGAAGAGATCCGCAGCGAATATCTAGGTTATGCCGATAAGCTGCGCAGCTATCTCGGCCGCGCTTCGACAATGCTTGACGATGCATTAAAGGCGGGCGACAACATCCTTTTTGAAGGGGCGCAGGGTAGCCTGCTC
>JAADGW010000083.1 GCA_013152145.1 Deltaproteobacteria bacterium | reverse complement strand
TTACAGAAAAGACAGTCAGACGTCATTGCGGTTCCTTTCTGAAATACTCTCACCGTAAGGGTAGAGTTCGGGATAGTAGCAAACATTTTCACTGTAGCCTATGCCAAAATATTCACGATGGACCGATCATCCCTTTCCGCTGTTGCCAAGACGTCTTACGCCGACAATCCCACCATCGGCTGTCAACTTCGGCCCGCAGGGTTTCTCCAACCACCACGAAGGTCAAGGCCGGTTTTTTTTCCGGTTCATCAAGGTAGAAATAGTCGTACCCCCGGCAGGCGGAAACGATGCTGTCCAGCGTTGCCTCGATAATCTTCTCATCAGGCAAACCGAGCCGATGCAGCAGAGCAATCGGGACATTCGCTCCGTACCCCTTGCGCAGCTTGTCCACCAGCTGTGGTAACGGCAGGTTATTCATGTAAATCAGCAGAGAAACGCCCGGGGCGGCCAGCTCTTCCAGTTTCGGGCTGTCATCTTTGTCGCCGAGGGTTTTCGGGGAGACAATCAAGGCCCGATTACACACCGAGGGCAGATCGAAGGTTGTCTTGAGCCGTGCTGACGCCGCATTGGCCACACCGACCCCGGCGAGCACCTCGGCTCGGTCGGAAAAATGGTTAATCAGCCCCTGAAAAGGTGAATAAAAAGTCAGGTCACCCGGGATCAAAAAAGCAACCGGAGCGCTGTTCAACTGGTGTTCGATAAGGGTGACGAGCTCAGCAAAATCATAGTCGAACGGAATCAAAACCTGTTTACCTGCCAGGGGCTCGGCAAAGGTTTCATCGTAAGGCAGCTGCAGATAGACAACGGCTGAACGTTGCAACGCGGCAGCTCCCTGCAGCGTCAGCAACTGCGGGTCCCCCGGTCCGGCACCGATAAAATAGACCTGATTCATTCCAACGCTCCTTTACGCAGATGAATAAGAAACTCACGATTTCCCTTCGGCCCCAAAATCGGGCTTTCCGCAACCGCGAGTACTGCGCAACCGAGACCGACCGCCAGCTGCTCAATACTGTCGATCACCTGCTGATGTAAAGAGGGGTCCTTGACGACTCCCCCCTTGCCGACCTGCCCTTTGCCGACTTCGAACTGCGGCTTGATCAGCGCAATAATTTCGGCGTCGTCAGTCAGCAGGGGCAAGGTGCGGGGCAGCACTTTGTGGAGCGAAATAAATGACGCATCGATCACCGCCAGAGAAGGTCTCTCCGGCAATTGAGCCGAGGTTAAAGACCGGATATTACAACGTTCCATATTAACCACCCGGCAGTCGTCACGCAGCTTCCAGGCCAATTGACCATAGCCGACATCGACGGCATACACCCGGTCCGCACCGTTCTGTAACAGGCAATCGGTAAAACCACCGGTCGAGGCCCCGACATCGATGGCAATCCGCCCCTTTACACTCAGTGAAAACTGGTGCAATGCTTTTTCCAGCTTCAAACCACCGCGAGACACATAGGGCAAGTCCGTTCCCTTAAGCCGCAACCGGGCATCGGCAGCGACCCGTGACCCGGCTTTATCAACCCGGTGCTCATCAACAATCACTTTACCGGCCAGGATCAGCGCCCTGGCCCGCTCGCGTGAAGCGACCAGCCCCCGTAAAACCAAAAGTTTATCCAAGCGTTCCTTCATCCCTGCCTTTCATTCAAACTAATCTTTTCAACAAGTTACCACAGTTAAATTTATCCTGCCGTAACTATTCAGCCAGATGGCCTCGGTGCGCCCACTTCGAGGGTTCATGCGGCCCTTGGAGTGCGCAGCGCGAGGCCACCCATCGCGCTGCTGAATAGTTACCGGATCCTGCCAAGTAACATGCCGACGTGCAGCAGACAAAAAAAGGAGGCCCAAGGCCTCCCGTTTCAACAAAGATATTCTCCATCAACTGACGAAAAACTCACGGTTTTCTGCAAAAACCTGTTCAACTTCACCGGTCGCCGCCTGTACGGCGGCTTCATCCAGATCAAGCGCTCTGGCCCCGAGACAGCGGGCCACATCAACCGTTTCGTCGGCCTCCCGATGTCCAATCCCCAGCCGTTTACAGATGCGATCCGACAGGTTAACCGTTGCCGTCAAACGGAAAAGTGCCCGATCCCCCTCTGCGGATTCCTCTTCTATCGGAATTTTCAAATCACTGTGATGCATGGTTGTCATCACCAGAGAACGATTAAAGTTCCATTTATCAAGCACGGCAGCACCGACCACCGCGTGGGCGTAGGGGAAAAAATTACCCTCCAGGACGGTATAGCTCCCCTCACCGACGTACACCGCTTCGACAAGCGAACGATAGGCCTCAGGGTCACTGTAATTCATGACGATCTTCCCCAGGTGACGGAACAACCCGGACAGAAAAGCCTCTTCCGGGTCGGCGCTGGAAAACTTTCTGGCGAGAATCCGGCTGCCAATGGCACAGCCGATAGAATCTTCCCAGAGTAATTTTTCCAGCAGCCCGTAAGACTTGTTCATTCCTTCGAGGCTTGCGGCCAGAATCAGACTCCGCAGGGTTCGCTCACCGACCACGGCAATCGCATGATCAAGGGTCTTGATCTGTCGTGACATGCTGTAAAAGGCCGAATTGGCAACTTTCAATAATCGTGCTGAGACTGCCGGGTCGCTGGAAACGGCTTCCCCCAGCCGGTTGTAATTGATATTCGGATTACCCAGCAGTTCAAGAACCTTGGTCGCAACAGCAGGCATCGGCGGTAAATCACCGATTGAATGAACAATGGTCTGAAAATCTGTCGGCATCTAATCTTCTCCTGAGCGGCCTAACTATGGCAATGCGTTAATCATAGCAGAATCCATGTCAAAACCGGCAGAAAAATACTCAATTCCCATCCAGCATGCGACCGATCCCTCCCAACAGGGAACCTTCGCCTTTCTGACTACCACCCGCAGTCGGTGCACTGGCGATAATTCGATCGGCCAGGCGACTGAACGGCAGGCTCTGCAACCAGACCCGTCCGGTCCCCTGGAGGGTTGCCAGAAACAAACCCTCGCCGCCGAAAAACATGCTCTTTAAGCCGCCTGCCCGTTCGATACTGTAATCGACAGTTGCCTCAAAAGCGACAAGGCAGCCGGTATCAACGCGCAGAGTTTCCCCCCGCAACTGTTTTTCGATGATGGTTCCGCCGGCATGGATAAAAGCCATCCCGTCACCATGCAGCTGCTGCAGGATAAAACCTTCTCCACCAAAAAAACCGGTCCCCAGGCGCCGTTGAAAAGCGATTCCGAGCTGGGTCCCGGAGGCAGCACACAGAAAAGCGTCTTTCTGACAGAGGATCTGATTGCCGGCAACGGTTGCCAGATCAAGCGGGATAATTTTCCCCGGATAGGGAGCAGCAAAGGCAACGTGCCGTTTACCCGC
>JAADGW010000132.1 GCA_013152145.1 Deltaproteobacteria bacterium | reverse complement strand
GCCACCGCGCTCGGCAGCCAGTTTCCCGAAGCTGACTACGATATCGATGCCCGCACCTTCTGCCTGCGGCAGCAAAATATCGAGCCTACCGGGCGAGGAAAAATCCTGATCGTCTGCGCCGGGACGTCCGACATTCCGGTCGCCCGCGAAGCAGCTGTCACGGCACGCATGCTCGGCAATCAGGTCGATGAACTGATCGACGTCGGTGTCGCCGGAATTCACCGTCTGCTGGCCCGCAGCGAGCAGCTGCAGCAGGCAGCGGTAATCATTGTCGTTGCCGGGATGGAAGGTGCCCTGCCGTCGGTGATCGGCGGCCTGGTCAGCGTGCCGGTGATCGCCGTCCCCACCTCGGTCGGCTACGGTGCCGCATTCGGTGGCATCGCCGCCCTGCTCGGCATGCTCAACTCCTGCGCCAGCGGTGTAACAGTGGTTAATATCGACAACGGTTTCGGTGCCGCCTTTGCGGCCAACCGGATCAATCGGAGTGAAGTCTGATGCGCACCCTCTACCTCGACAGTTTCTCCGGTATTTCCGGCGACATGTTTCTCGGCCTGCTGCTCGACCTCGGCCTGCCGCTGCCGCAACTGCAGAACGAACTGGCCAAGTTACCGCTGGAAGGTTACGAACTGCTGGCCGGGCACGAACAACGCCACGGTATCGAGGGCTGCCGCCTGCGGGTAAAATGTGATGAGAGCCATCACCACCGCAGCTGGAGTACCATCGACCGGATGCTGGCCGAAAGCCGACTGGCACCGGAAATCAGCGACCTGGCCCGGCGTTTTTTCCGCCGTTTGGGGCAGGCCGAAGCCAAGGTTCACGGGATCTCTCTCGATAAGGTTCATTTCCACGAGGTCGGTGCCGTCGATGCAATTATCGATCTGACCGGGGCCGCCATCGGCCTGCAGCTGCTCGGCATTGACAAGCTGCTTTGCGCACCCTTACCGCTGTCACGCGGCATGAGTCAATGCGCCCACGGCGCTCTGCCGCTGCCAGCCCCGGCAGTTTTGGAATTACTGCAGGGGCTGCCGATCGTCGACAGCGGCTGCGATAAGGAGCTGGTCACGCCGACCGGGGCAACCATCATTGCCGAACGGGCGGAGATCGGGCCGCTGCCGGCCATCACCATCGACCGCACCGGTTACGGTGTCGGCGGCTGGCAACTGGAGGATCGCCCCAACCTGCTGCGCGGGATTCTCGGGGAAGTCACTACCTCGGCGGTCACAGCGGTGGATAAAATCCAATTACTGGAAAGCCATATCGACGACTCCACCCCCGAGCAGCTCGGCTTTTTACTTGAACAGCTGTTCGAAGCCGGGGCACTGGATGCCGCTTATTCACCGCTGCAGATGAAAAAAAATCGCCCGGCAACCCGGCTGACGGTCGTCTGTGAAACCGATCAGGCCGCGCAACTGGCTCGCCTGATCATGCACGAAAGCAGCGCGATCGGGGTCCGCAGCAGCGCCTGCGAACGTTTTAAACTGCTTCGTCGCAGCGCAGCCGTGACAACGGAACTGGGCGAAGCCCGCGTTAAACTGCTCTACGACGGCGAACAATTCCTGCGCTTAAGTCCGGAATACGACGACTGCCGGCAGTTGGCACAAGCCAACCGGTTGCCGCTGCAACAGGTCTACCGTCAGGTGACGGACAGTGCCTATCAACAGCTGCGACCGGAACAGACCGAGGATTGACAATGACCGATCAGCACCAACCACAGGGATTCACGCGAAAGCTGATCCTGTTGCTCGCCAGCAACGCCGGACTCGGTTACGCGCCGGTCGCCTCGGGGACCTTCGGCAGCCTGGCTGGAATTCCATTTTTTTATTACCTCTCCGGTTTCGGCTGGCCGTTGCAGCTGCTGACCTTTCTGGCGCTGTTGTTTCTCAGTTTCTGGGTGTCTGATGCGGCGGGTAAAATCTACGCAGAGGCGGATGACGGCCGGATCGTCATCGACGAGCTGGTCGGCTACCTGGCAACCACCCTGTTTCTGCCCTTTACCTGGTGGACAGCAATCATCGGTTTCTTCTGGTTCCGGCTGTTCGACATCATCAAACCACGCCCGGCCGACTGGTTCGACCGGGAGATGAAAAACGGTGTCGGCGTCACCCTTGACGACCTGGTCGCCGGCATTTACGCAGCTATCGCCCTGCGCATCTGCCTGGCCATCTTCAGCTGATGAAAAATTTTCCGGAGCGCACCATGGCCCCCTTCGATATTGCCGTTCTGACCACCGGAGACGAGCTGCTCAACGGTGAACTGGCCGATACCAACACCGGCACGATTGCCGCCATCCTGTCAGCTTACGGCTACCGGCTGCGCTGTTCCCTGTCGGTACCGGATCAGGAAAAAGAGATTGAAGCGGCGCTGCGCTACCTGTCCCGACATGTTCAGGTGGTGATTATTACCGGTGGGCTCGGCTCGACCAGCGATGACTTGACCGCCCGTGCCGCCGCCCGGGCAACCGGCCAGGCGCTGGCGATCAACGAACAGGCGCTGGAGATGGTCCACGACTGGTTCCGCAGACGTAACCACCGGATGGAGCCGTCCAACGAACGTCAGGCACTGCTGCCGATCGAGGCACAACCACTGCAGAATCCGCTCGGCACGGCTCCCGGCTTCCGCTTAAAACAGGGCGGCTGCGAACTGTTTTTCCTGCCCGGGGTACCGAGCGAAATGCAGGCGATGTTCAATCAGTCGGTGCTGCCGGCACTGCAGCAGCTGCACCCGGCATCAGCCCCCCTGCAACAGCGCAGCTTCAAACTGTTCGGCCTGCCGGAACCGAAAATTGATGCCCTGATCCCCTACCGGCAACTACCGCCGGGGGTTGCAGTCGCCTTTGCGCTCGACTACCCGCTGGTGCTGGTCAAACTGCGCGCCGCCGGGGATGATGCCGAGCCGCGACTTGATCAAGCCGAGGCGCTGCTGCTACAGGTCCTGGGGGAGCATATTATGGCCCGCAACGGGGAAACCCCGGAAGGCAACGTCGGCCGCTTGCTGACCGATGCCGGTCTGAGCTTGTCGCTGGCGGAATCCTGCACCGGCGGTCTGGTTGCCAGCATGCTCACCAGTCAGCCCGGTGCGTCAGCTTTTCTCGAACGCGCCGCGGTCACCTATGCCGACTCGGCTAAACTCGACTGGCTGCAGGTACCGCTGCCGCTGCTGCGCAAACACGGCGCCGTCAGTGAACAGTGCGCCCGGGCAATGGCTCTCGGTCTGCGGCATGCCGCCGACACCGACCTGGCCCTGGCGATCACCGGGATTGCCGGACCGGACGGCGGCACTGCGGAGAAACCGGTCGGCACGGTTTTTCTGGCCCTGGCCAGCACGGCAGAAGTCCATGTAAAAGGCTACCAATTCAACGGTGATCGCAGTAGAA
>JAADGW010000224.1 GCA_013152145.1 Deltaproteobacteria bacterium | reverse complement strand
CCTGCTTTTCGCAGAGCTGCAAGCCGGTGGCGTATAGCAGCCAGGGGTAGATCGCCACGGTGCCGTAGCCGATCAGGACACAGGCCGAATGAGGTTCGAGGACTTCGGCGGTGCAGGCGACGATGGTGACCTGGTGGCGTTGTCGGGCGTTCAGCAACTGCTGATTGATATAGCCGACCGCCATCGCCATCGGCAGCGGTTTCTGCTCGGCAGACAACTCGCGATCATCGAGAATAACCACCCGTACCGCATCATCCCGCACGGCGGCGATAACATTTTCGCCCAGTTGCTGTAGCGCTTGTTGCAGGCCGTTGTGATAGCAGGTGCTGAAGCTGCGATGTTTATAGCAGGGCTCAAAGCGCGGCAGTTCCGGGTTGCCGAACGAAAGCAGGGCCTGGAAGATATCGTTGGAGAGGATTGGCGAGATGCTTTTCAGGCGTTTACCGCGGCTCTTGGTTTCAATCAGCGGGTTGCCGATGCCGCCGAAGCCGATCGTTGTCGACATCACCGCTTTTTCGCGCAACGGATCGATCGGTGGATTGGTGACCTGGGCGAATTTCTGCTTGAAGAAATCACAGAAGTTGCGCTGCTGATCGGAAAAGGCGGCCAGCGGGCAGTCGTCACCCATCGAGCCGACCGGCTCTTTGCCGTCCTGCATCATCGGTCGGACCACCAGGTTGACCACCTCACTGGTGACGTTGTGGTAGCGTTGCAGGGTTTCCAGGTCGGGGTAACGGTAGTCCGACAGGTCTTCGAACTGATGCTCGATAAATTCCTGCAGGTAGTGGGTATGTTCGGTCAGCCACTGGTTGTAGGGTTGCGACGCCATCAGGTAACGATCGATGTCGCGGGTGTAGAAGATTTTGCCCTGCTTCAGGTCGGCGGCGATCATTTCGCCGCTCTGCAGGCGGCCCCGTTCGCGGACCTTTTCCGGTGGTGTATCGAGCACGCCGTACTCGCTGCTGATCAGTAACCGGTCGTCGGTGGTGATCACGTATTTGGCCGGACGCAGGCCGTTGCGATCGAGCACGCAGCCGATGTAGCGGCCGTTGGTCAGGCTGACCGCGGCCGGTCCGTCCCAGGGTTCGAAGGCGGCAGAGGTGTATTCGTAGAAAGCACGCAGTTTGGCCGGCATGTTGGCGACATTGTGCCGCGCCGGGGGGATCAGGCAGCGGATTGCCTTGAAAAAATCGACCCCGTTGGCCAGCAGGAATTCAACCATGTTGTCGAGATTGGCACTGTCGCTGACACCGTTTTCCAGCAGCGGCAGCATCCGCTCCAGCTCGATCCTGGAAAAAACCGGACTCTCCGCCTCGGTAAATTTGTGCAGTGCTTTAAACCGGTTGCCCTGAATCGAGTTGATTTCGCCGTTATGGGCGATTATTCGAAGGGGTTGGGCCAGTTTCCACTGCGGCAGGGTGTTGGTCGAGAAACGCTGGTGAAACATGGCGAACGAAATTTGGAAATCGGTACTCTGCAGGTCCGGGTAGAGCTTGGCGATATAGTGCGGCATCACCAGCCCTTTGTAGGAAATCAGGCTGCTTGAAAAACTGGCGATGTAAAAGTCCGGATCGTCGACAAGTTGCCGTTCGACCTCTTTGCGGGTCAGGTAGACCAGCGCGTCGAAGCGGCGGGTGGCGATCAGTGCCGCCGGGACAACGAAGACCTGGATAATCTTCGGCAGCATCGAGAGGGCATATTCACCGAGGGCGTCGGTCTCGAGCGGCACCTCGCGGACCAGCAGGATGTTCAGGTCGTTTTTTTCGCACTGTTCACGAAAAACCGCCAGTTGCGTCTCTGTTTCACTGAGAAACAGGGTGGCTACGGCAAACTGCTCGGGGAGCGAGAGACTGTGCTCTTCGGCAATTTTACGCATGAACCCGACCGGCATCGAGCAGAGCAGACCACTGCCGTCGCCGGTCTTGCCGTCGGCCGCGACAGCACCGCGGTGCATCATCCGGCTGAGCGCCAGGATGGCATCCTGCAGCAGCTGATGACTGGGTTGATTGCGGATATGAGCCAGCAGGCCGAAGCCGCAGTTATCTCGAAACTGTTCGGCAAGATTCATCCGTTGCGTCCTTTGAACATGATAAATTGATGGGCCTTGAAGATTGACCGGTCAGGGTGAAATGCCACCCGGATTCACGACTGAACGTCCACAAAGTATACAATATTATCGGGATTTGCTGCGAGCTGGAGGTAAGAAAAAAGGTAACTATTCTTCGACGGGTCGCCGGAGAGGAGTGTTTTATCCGCCTGAAACGTAGGAAATCAGACTGATCTCACTGCCATCGGGAATGTCGGTCCGGTCTTCACCGGCCAGGATCATCTTGCCGTTGATGACAATCGTGAGGTTCGGGTCGTTCAGAATCTCTCCCGCCTCGGGCAGTTTGCGTTGCAGCAGCTCGCGCAGCTCGCCCAGATGGGCAACCTGTTCGTCGACGATAATACTTTGCTCAGGGGCGCCGGGCAGTATGCAGGGGAACTTGACGCGGATCTGGTAACCGGTGACGACCTGTGAAAGTCGGCGGTGCCAGTCGAGCGCCGGGACCCCGGCACTGTTGAGGCCGGTCAGCTGATAGAAACGCTGCTTGAGAGCTTCAAATTGCTCCCGGTCGATCTTTTCGCCGGTGAAGGGGCCGACCTTGATCGGCTCCTCAAACCAGCGCGGCGGCAGACTGTCATCTTCAGCCCGCAGACCGAGGCGGAAGTTGAGCATCCGCTCCAGTCCGGTGATGTTGCGGCCGATTTCATCCAGTTGCTCCGCATTGAACGGCAGTTGGGTCAGTTCGCTCAGCTGGGTGGCAAAGTCGCCCAGGTCGGGGGTCGATGGTGAGTTGAACAGCTTGGTGTTGAAGCGGCACATGCCGATCGCGTCACCGACCGCGAAGGTGTTTTCGCAACGTCGTACGGCGTACTCTTTGCCCACGTAGGAGGTCGGCTCGGGGGAGACCGTGCCGCCGTAGAGGGCGGTCTTGAATTCGGCGTCATCGTTGATCCGCGCGTTGATCTCCAGGGTCGCCCGGTTGCGCAGGTGGTCCATGCCGCGGGTCGCGACCGCCAGCCCCAGGGCAAAGGCTTTCAGAATCCGCGCGTCGTGGGGGTCGGACTGGAACAGCCCTTTGGAGGCCATGCAGTAGTTCAGCGCTTCTGCCGGATACTTGCCCTGTTCGACCGCCCGGGTCGAGGTGGCGATGGTGTCGCCGAAGCCTTCCCGTTTCGCGGTCAAAAACAGCAGTTGTTCGATCACCGGATAATTTCCCCAGACAAGCTCCAGCCCACCGGTGGTCTGCTGATCGATGATGCCGCGCTGGTAGAGTTCCATCGCCCAGGCGATGGCGCTGCCGGTACTGGAGGCGTCGAGCGCCAGGTCGTTGAG
>JAADGW010000159.1:4346-5582 GCA_013152145.1 Deltaproteobacteria bacterium | reverse complement strand
TATGTCCATGTGCGCCGACTGCGCGATAAGTTAGAAAACGGCATAAAGGAACGGGTGCCGGAGATCAAGCTGAACGGTCATCCCGATCCCGACCTGCGTCTGCCGAACACCCTGAATGTCAGCTTTGCTTATATCGAAGGCGAGTCGCTGCTGCTTAATTTTGACATGAAGGGGATCGCTGCCTCGTCAGGTTCTGCCTGTACGTCGGGATCACTGGAGCCTTCTCACGTGATGGCCGCCATGTCTGTCGATCAGGTTCTGGCGCAGTCCAGCACCCGGTTCAGCCTGGGAGCTGATAACACCGAGGAAGATATCGATTTTGTGTTGCGTGAACTGCCGCCGATGGTACAACGGCTGCGGGAGATGAGTCCCCTGTATCATCCTGAACAGGGCTTGGATTACGCTGAAAAAACTGTGATTCAGCGCATCTGACCGACCTCTTCCGCCGGCCGGCAACGCACCAGTTGTCAAGGAGACCCCTTATGTATTCCGAGAAAGTGATGGACCACTTTACCAACCCGCGAAATGTGGGCGAAATTGAAAATGCTGACGGTGTCGGCGAGGTCGGCAATGCATCCTGCGGCGATATTATGAGGATCTTCCTCAGGGTTAAGGATAACGTTATCGAGGATGTGAAGTTCAAGACCTTCGGCTGCGGGGCTGCCATTGCCACCTCATCGATGATCACAGAGATGGCGCGCGGCAAGACCCTCGAAGAGGCGCTGGTCCTGACCAACCAGGCGGTTGCCGAAGCGCTGGACGGTCTGCCGCCGGCAAAGATGCACTGTTCAAACCTGGCCGCTGATGCACTGCACGCGGCGATAAATAACTTTAAAGAACAGTCTGATTAGCTTCACTTGTTAAAGAAAAAAATTAACTTTTTGGAGGGTGCCGCATAACGAGTGGTGACCCTCCTTTGTCTGTCACGAACGACCCGGTGAACCACGCCAGTGAAGCCTCGATTTATGGTTTGCTGCCGGGAGATGATTTAGAGGACATTGTGAAAAAGCAACGGGTAGTGGTCGCCATGAGCGGCGGTGTTGATTCCTCGGTTACGGCCGCCCTGCTTAAAGAGCAGGGCTATGACGTGATCGGCATGACCATGCAGATCTGGGATTATTCCAGCTTTGCGGCAGAGCCGGGGGAGAGCTTCGGTACCTGCTGTTCACTGGACGATGTGTATGATGCCCGGCGGGTTGCAGAACAGCTGGAGATTCCGTTTTATGTCATCAATTT
>JAADGW010000159.1:0-4208 GCA_013152145.1 Deltaproteobacteria bacterium | reverse complement strand
GATTTTATGGCCACCGGTCACTATGCCGGCATCGTCAAGGAGGGGGATCGCTATTTTCTGCACAAGGGGCTCGATCCGGCCAAAGACCAGAGCTACTTTCTGTTTACCCTGACCCAGGAGCAGATGGCACATACCCTGTTTCCACTGGGGCAGATGACCAAGGATGAGGTCCGCCGGCATGCCAACCGTTTCAACCTGCGGGTGGCGGAGAAGGCCGAGAGCCAGGACATCTGTTTTGTGCCCGATGGTGATTACGTCCGGTTTCTCGAGGAGGAACGCGGCTCCGGCCAGCTTGATGGCGATATCGTTCATGTCTCCGGGAAGGTCCTCGGACAGCATCGCGGGGTCTATCGCTATACCGTCGGCCAGCGCAAAGGACTGGGCATCGGCTGGACGGCACCGCTGTTCGTTGTTGCTATCGATGCCGCGAACAAGCGGGTCATCGTTGGTGAAAAAGAATATCTGCGCCGTAAAGAGTTGCAAATCGATGGCTGTAACTGGAGCATCACCGAACCGACCGAACCCCTGTCAACCCATTGCCGCATCCGTTACCGGCACCAGGAAGTCCCTGCTACCGTCGAACCTTTGCCGGATCGGCAGGCGAAAATTATTTTTGCGCAGCCGCAAAAAGGGATTACCCCGGGGCAAGCGGCAGTTTTTTACGACGGCGACAAAGTCATCGGCGGAGGCTGGATTCAATGAGCCGGACGGTTTCCATTGTCACCCTCGGCTGTAAAACCAACCAGTTTGAATCGGCGGCGATCAGTGAGCAGCTCGGCAAAGCCGGCTACCGACAGGTCGATTTTGGCCGAACTGGTGATCGTCAATACCTGCACCGTGACCGCCGCGACCGATTCCCAGTCGCGCAACCTGATCCGCCGCGCTCGACGGATGAACGCGCAGGCGCGGGTCGTGGTGACCGGTTGTTACGCACAAGTCGATCCGCAAGCGCTGGCCGCATTGCCCGGCGTGGCGCTGGTGATCGGTAACGAGGAAAAACAGGATTTTCTTGCCCGCTTGACCGAGCTGGAATCAGACTGTATACAGATTCAAGTGACCGATATCCGCCAGGTTGATGTTGCGAAGACTCTGCCGTTGAGCAGTTTCGAACAGCGCAGTCGCGCCTTCGTGCAGATCCAGAACGGTTGCGACGCCTTCTGCTCCTACTGCATCATTCCTTACGCCCGTGGCCGCAGTCGTTCCGTGGCCAGCGTCGATGTGGTCAAACAGGTGGAAAATCTCTCTGCGGCCGGTTATCCGGAAATCGTGCTGACCGGCATTCATATCGGCAATTACGGGCAGGATCTGCAACCGAAGCTCGATCTGCTGACCCTGCTGAAGCAGATTGAAAACTCAAATTTCAGCGGCCGGTTGCGGCTCGGCTCGATCGAACCGACCGAGCTTCCCACCGAGCTGCTCGATTACATTGCTGCTGCGGGGTGGATCTGTCCCCATTATCATATTCCGTTGCAGGCTGGTGACGATCAGATTCTCAAGCAGATGAACCGTCACTACACAACCGGTTTTTTTCGCGACCTGCTGGCCGCAATTCGCCGTCGTCAGCCACAGGCGGCGATTGGTCTCGATATCATCACCGGCTTTCCCGGCGAAACCGAACAGCAATTTATTGCCACCTGCGAGCTGTTAAGCGCTCTCCCTTTTACCCATCTGCATGTTTTTCCCTTCAGTCGTCGCCCCGGGACCCCGGCGGCAGAGATGGCCGGGCAGTTGCCGGGTGATATCATCAAGCAGCGGGCTGTCCGGCTCCGCCAGATCGGCGAGCAGAAACTGGCCGACTATTCGCGGCAGTTTGTCGGTCAGACACTTGCTGTTGTTATTGAAGGAGGGGAGGTTGCCGGCCGGAAAAAAGGCTTGTCGCAGAACTATCTGCCGATCTGGCTGTCTGCCGCCGAGGTTGAGCAGGGGCAGTGTCTGCCGGTCGCGATTGCCGGATATCGCTCCGACGGGTTGTACGGAAAAATCGCTTAACTTTCTTCTGTCGCCAGCTCCGTAGGGTGGCACTGTCCACCCTGCCTCTGGATTGACCGGCAAGCCGGTTTAATCCCTTTCTGTTACCAGTTCCCGCCCACGATTTACATTGACCAGCAGCAACAGAATTCCGCCGACAATGAAAAAACTGGCCAGTGCCAGAATCGAATTACGCGAACTGCCGGTCAGGTCCGCGATCAGGGCAAACATCAGTGGACCGAAGATCGATGCAAAACGGGAACTGATAGTGAAAAAGCCGAAAAACTCGGCACTCTTCTGTTTCGGCAGCAGGCTGGCGAAGAGTGACCGACTGAGTGCCTGACTGCCGCCGAGTACGATGGCGATCACCGCCCCTAAAATCCAGAATTCCAACGCGCCCGTCATCCGGTAGGCAAACACACAGACCAGCGTAAAGGTGATCAGGCTGAGCAGGATGGCGCGTACCGTGCCGATCTTTTCGCCCAGACGGCCGAACAACAGGGCACCCGGCATGGCCAGAAATTGAATCATCAGGAAGCAGCCGATAATGGTTCCCTGGCTGAGTTGCAGTTCCTCACGGGCAAACACCGCCGAGACGCTGATCACCGTCTGGATCCCGTCGTTGTAACAGAGAAAGGCGAGCAGAAACAGACAGATGTCAGGGTAACTGCGCAGCCGGCGGAATTGTTCCAAATATTTTTTGAGACCGGATGAACCCGCGGTTGGGCGGTGTTTTTCCGTTTTTGGCAGGTACCGGAAGGCGGGAAGGGAAAACAGCAGCCACCAGCCGGCGGTCAACAGAAATCCAAACCGGGTGGCACTGCCGCGATCGACAAAACCGAACAGCTCAAACTTGAGAATCAGCAGGAACACCAGCGCCAGCAGCACCCCGCCGCCGATGTAACCGTAGGCAAAACCGCGGGCGGAAAGGCGATCCAGCTGATTCGGCGGCGCCAGCAGCGGCAAGTAGGCGTTGTAGAGGATATTACCGCCGGCAAACCCGATATTACCGATGATGAACAAGAGCGCCGCCCACAGGAAATCCCCTGAACTGGTCAGGGCGAGCAGCGCAGTTGCCGTGCAGCCGGTCAGGCAGAACAGCAGCATCAGACGTTTGTGCCAGCCGTTCCGGTCGGCCAGCGCCCCGAGCGCCGGGGCGGTAACGGCCAGCAGCAGCATCGAGAGGGATACGCTGTAGCCCCACAGGCTGCTGGCGGAAAATTTGTGTGTACCGAAGAAGGACAGGCTTGCTCCCCCGTCAGGAACCAGCGAGACAAAGTAGACCGGCAGTACCGCCGCCAGGACCACGGTCGCGAAAGCCGAGTTTGCCCAGTCGTAAAGGCACCAGCTGAATTTTGCGCGTTGCAGTCGCTCGGACACGAGACTCTCCGGATAATCAATCGATCGTCGTTCCTCGGTACAAGCCAAATGGCTCTCCGTTTTACGGGGATGACGACGTTTGCAAGAGGTTCAGTAGCCTAGCTGATTTGCTTGAGACTGAAAACCGGAAATCGGTGGTGTGGGTCGATAAAAAAACTGCCCCGGACCAGGAGGGGGGGGAGGTCCGAGGCGAAATAGCAATAAACTCTGATATAGCAGGTGGCGTGCCAACCTTCAAGCCTCTAATGTTGGAATCGCAATATATTGAAATTACTTACCGCAACCTGATTGTGCCGCGGCAAGAGGATCAAACAGTACTGCTGAAGTGTGGCGAATAATCTGCATGAGCGGCGAAAAACAGTCACCTTGCCGGGTCGAGATATTTGCGGTAGGCGCAGCTCGTCGGCAACCAGTCCAGTTCGGGCAGGTTGTCCGGGGTTAATTTGATGCAGTCTTCCTCGACCTGAAAACGCTGAGGGTAGACCCGACAGGCCCGACTGTGGATATCCAGAAACCGGCAGGGGACCCTCGTGGTGAGCACGGTCCCCTTGTTATCCAGCTTTTTTTCGAAACAGCATTCACCGCACCGCCGGCAGATAGCTTCCCAGTTGT
This sequence comes from Deltaproteobacteria bacterium, assembly GCA_013152145.1. GTDB lineage: Bacteria > Desulfobacterota > Desulfuromonadia > Desulfuromonadales > Geopsychrobacteraceae > Malonomonas. Next base: position 248 of record JAADGW010000159.1, on the reverse strand, counting down.
TGGTGTCAGTGGCCTCGTTCAGGCACACTCGGAATAACCGCAGGCGTGACAGACGCAGCAACCACCCTCATGCTCGACCGGGCCGCCGCATTCGGGACAGGCACCGCTGTTGCTGACGTGCAGGGTCTTTGAATCCTCGTCATTGAGCATATGCAGTTCAATCGCTTTAGCGACCGCATCGGCGCAGGAGGTGACCCGGTTTTCACCGAACCCGGCCGGTTTGTGACAAGTGATGCCGATCATCTGCT
>JAADGW010000263.1 GCA_013152145.1 Deltaproteobacteria bacterium | reverse complement strand
ATGTCACCATCAGCATTGAAGACGGCGTGTTGACCATGCGTGGGGAGCGCAAGGAAGAAAAAGAAGAAAAAGGCCGCAAGTTCCATCGCATTGAGCGCTATTACGGAGCCTTCAGTCGCAGCTTTGCTCTACCGCAGAATGTCGATGAGGAACACATCGAGGCGAACTTCAAAGACGGCTTACTGACTCTGCAGATTCCGAAAAAACAGGCTGAAAAACCGAAGCCGATTGAAGTCAAAATCGGCTGAAAAGTGAACTTTGTTATTGATTCCGTGAATTGACTGAACCGGCAGGCAAGGCGGATGCTGAGCCTGCTTTTCTTTGTTCTGTATCGCTTGCTGTCGGCGCTCCGGCGCTCCCCGGACCGGGGTGCAGAACGGTCGACTGTTGTACTGCGAGCGAGAAAAATTTGTCGATCGGCGCAAAACTGGATAAAAGAATGTCTTTCTTGCACTCTGTGTCTCAGTTATGATGTTCTGTGTCAATGTCCTATGCCTTAATATGGAGGAGTTTTTATGTCTTTGATCAAAGAGTGCTCGGCCCGGATTGCCCGCTTGCAGACAAAATTACAGCAGTCAGAGCTGGATGGTGCGTTATTTGTTTATCCCATCGATGTCTACTATTACGCCACCCGGCAAAACTCGACCCTCTGGATTCCGGCACAGGGTGAACCGCTGCTGTTGGTCCGCAAGAGTTTTGCCCGTGCCAAAGAAGAAGCGCGGATCGGCGATATCCGCCCCTTTCCCCGCAGTAAGGAATTTGCTGCCCTGTTCGAAGGGCAGCACAATATCGGTCTGACTTACGATGTGCTGCCGTTGCAGCAGTTCCATTATTACAACAAACTGCTTCCCGGCCGGAACTTTTCCGATATCTCGATGCTCAACCGCGAACTGCGTTCGGTTAAGTCGCCCTGGGAACTGGAGCGGATGCGTTACGGCGGAGCTCAACTCAGCCGGGTCTTTGCTTCGATCGCCGACGTTCTGCAACCGGGAATGCGCGAAGTTGATCTTGCCGCCGAATTTGAAACACGGCTGCGCCGAATCGGTGGTGAAGGTTACGTGCGGATGCGCGCCTTCAACCAGGAACTGTTCATGGGGTTGTTGGTTAGCGGGACCAGTGGTTGCAGCGGTGGCTTTTTTGATGGTGCGGTCACCGGGTTGGGGATGTCGGATGCCTCTCCACATGGTGCCTCGACAGCGGTCATCGAAGCGGGGCAACCGGTGATGATTGATTACACGGGTGTATTTTCCGGTTATATTGTTGATATGACACGGATGTTTGTCTGTGGTCAGTTACCTGATCCGTTGCAGAACGCTTTCGAGGCTTCCTGCCGGATTCAGAATCGGATCGCCGCTGAGATGAAACCGGGAGCCATCTGTTCCGAGCTGTTTGAGATGGCGGCTGATATGGCCACCGAGGCCGGCCTCGGTGATTGCTTTATGGGGCCGACCGGTGAGCAGGCCAAGTTTGTCGGGCACGGTGTCGGCCTGGAGCTGGATGAGTTTCCGGTGCTGGCACAAGGTTTCGATGTGCCGCTGATGACGGGGCAGACGATCGCTGTTGAGCCGAAATTCGTCATCCCCAAAATGGGTTCGATCGGGATCGAAAATACCTTTGCGGTGACGGAGCAGGGGGGCGAAAAGATCAGTGTGCTGTCGGACGATCTGGTCTCGGTCTGAGTTGTCGGGGCGAACCGGAATAAGTAACCTTTCGTAACTATTCAGCACCCCGAGGTCACCCTGCCGAATAGTTACAACCTTTCTTCACCGTCCTCCCTCCCGCAAGGGAAGGGGAGGATGGCTCTTCGGATTCAGTGGTTCTATTGCCCTCATGAGGGTATTGCACATCGATAAGGAGTGAATATGCGACAATACAAGCGGTTCTATATCGGTGGTGAATGGCGCACTGCGGCAGCAGCCGAGCAGATTTCGGTGATCAACCCGGCGACCGAAGCGGTGATCGGTGAGGTTCCGGCGGGCAATCAGGCGGATGTGGACGCGGCCGTTGCTGCGGCCAAGGAAGCTCTGCCGAGCTGGTCGGTCACCAGCCCGCAGGTCCGGGGCAGTTACCTGCGCCAGATCCACGAGGAACTGGTCGCGCGAGTTCCGGAAATTGCGGCGCTGATTACCGACGAACTGGGGATGCCGATCAAGTTGAGTCAGCGCATTCAGGCCGGTCTGCCGGTTGCGGTGCTGGAAAGCTATATCAACCTGTTGCCGGAGTATGCCTTCTCCGAACGGATCGGTAATTCGCAGATCATCAAAGAACCGGTCGGAGTTGTCGCGGCGATCACGCCCTGGAATTATCCGCTGCATCAATTGATGATCAAGGTTGCGGCGGCCCTTGCGGCGGGTTGTACCATTGTTGCCAAACCGAGTGAATTGACGCCGCTCAACGCCTTTCTGCTGGCGGAAGTGATCGATTCCTGTGGCCTGCCGCCGGGTGTTTTTAACTTGGTCTCCGGTTACGGTCCGGTCGTCGGTGAGGCGCTGGCGGTGCATCCCGATGTCGATATGGTTTCTTTTACCGGCTCAACCCGGGCCGGCAAGCGGGTGTCGGTATTGGCTGCCGAAACGGTCAAGCGGGTGGCGCTGGAACTGGGCGGTAAATCGGCAGCAGTGATTCTGGAGGACGCCAACCTGGCGATGGCCGTCAAAGCGACGGTCACCAACTGTTTCCTCAACTCGGGACAGACCTGCAATGCCCACACCCGGATGCTGGTGCCGACAGCGCTCTACGAGCAGGCCTGTGAACTGGCGATCAATGCGGCTCAAGGGTTTGAACCGGGCAGCCCCCTCGACATTAAAACCCGGCTCGGACCGCTGGTCTCCGCTGCCCAGCGCGATCGGGTCCTTGATTATATACGGAAAGGGAGCGAAGCGGGCGCCGAGTTACTGATCGGCGGTGAAGAGCCCCCCGACGGTATGCCGCTCGGCTACTACGTGCAACCGACCCTGTTCGGACAAGTGACACCGGAGATGACCATTGCCCAAGAAGAGATCTTCGGACCGGTCCTCTGCATCATGAATTACAAAGATGAAGAAGATGCGATCCGCATCGCCAACGCCACCGACTACGGCTTGGCGGGCGGGGTCTGGTCTGCCGATAGCGACCGGGCAGAACGGGTCGCCAGACGGCTGCGTGCCGGGCAGGTCGATATCAACGGCGGTCGTTTCAATCTGCTGGCACCGTTTGGTGGGTACAAACAGTCGGGATACGGACGCGAACTGGGCCGTTACGGACTGGAAGAATTTCTGGAGGTCAAGTCCATCCAGTTCTAAGTGTTGGCTGCACACCCTTTCCCCAACCTGACCACGTTGAGTACGGGGGCGGGTTGGGGTTTGTTTTTTAGCGATTGAGGTCTGAAATCTGTCCGTTTAATGTCCAGAAATCATACAGATAGCCGAGTCCGAAAATCCCTCCGGTCAGCAGGTAAATTAACCCGCTGAGCCATTTCTCCATATACATCCGATGAATGCCGAACAGCCCGAGAAAGGTCAGCAACACCCAGGCAACCGTATAGTCGATCTGCCCGGCGTGATAGCGTTGATCCGCCTGCTGATCCATGCTCGGGATCAAAAACAGATCGATCAGCCAGCCGATTCCGAGCAGACCGAAGGTGAAAAAATAAATGGTGCCGGATAGTGGCTTGCCGTAGTAGAAGCGGTGCGAGCCGGTAAAGCCGAAAATCCACAGGATATAACCGATCTTTTTCAGATGTGTGTCGTTGGGATACACGAGCTTTTCTCCCGGTCAGTGAGGTGTGTTGGAAGCTTCTGCCGATTATGCCGCGGAAACCGGGATAACGCCAGCCGGTTCTGCCGGAAAAGGAGAATGGCCGGCTGCGGGTTTCGATAACTGATAGTATAAATCAATCCTGATAAGTTTTGCCCGGATCAGGGCCGGATTATCGCTGAATATTGCCTGGTAATGTGCCGCGGCCCCGGCCCCCGGCAGCTGCTCACTCTCGACCTTCTCCGTTGCCGGGGCCGCGGGCTATCAGCAAGACCGCCATCGGATTTTATCGAAAAGTCATATGAAAAATACTGAATGCCTATAAAAACAATAGGTTGACGCGCTCTTTGTGGATGAATTTTTTAGCCTGGAAGGGATGGTTTGCCGGGAACTCAGACCTCATTTATATGACGGCTAAAACGACCATTTTCCCTTGACAGTTTTTGCGCTTCTGTATACTGTATACAACTTCATAGAACCCCTGTTTTATGCGTGCATACGGGCAAACAGTGTTGAAGAGGCAGCAGCCTTATCTTTGCAAGCCTCAAGCAATACAGGCATTAAACTTTAAGGAGAGAGAACATGGCATCAAAAATTACCTGGTCACAAATTGATGAAGCACCGGCATTAGCGACCTACGCGTTTTTGCCGATTGTGCAGGCTTTCACCAAGGGAACTGGTGTTGTCGTTGAGACCAAGGACATCTCCCTGTCCGGTCGGATCATCGCAAATTTCCCGGAGAACTTGACCGAAGAACAGAAAATTGCTGATCACCTGGCTGAACTGGGTGATCTGGTCAAGACCCCGGAAGCAAACGTTGTCAAGCTGCCGAACATCAGCGCCTCGATCCCCCAAC
>JAADGW010000199.1 GCA_013152145.1 Deltaproteobacteria bacterium | reverse complement strand
GGTGTGCCTCCTGCCATGATGTTCATGAGCCGGGGACCGGCAGTTCGGCTCCATTCCTGCGGATGTCAAATAGTCAATCGGCGCTGTGTTTCATCTGTCATAACAAATAGTTGCTGATCAATTTAAATGTTGCTGCACATGGAGCTGGGGGGAACCTCCCGGCTCTGTGCGTATGCAGTTCTGTGCTGTCTTTGGAAAATGAAGTTTTTGCAACACCGTTGAATTCAGATTGACAGGAAATTTGATGCACTTGAGGCTCTTCGTCATATTTATCCAGATAGTGCTGCTGCTGTTGGCGAACCCGTCATTTGCCATCAAGCATTCTTTGGGTGGATCTGTGGAGCTTCGTTATGCGGAACATACCGCCGAAGAGGGGGGCGCGGAGGTTTTGAACGCCAACCACTTTGTTCAGCAGTATGAGCTGTTGTGGGAAGGGACCGGCCAACTCAGCGAGGGGCGTGCCGGGAAGTACGATCTGGCATTGGGTTATCAGTGGAATCAGGTTGATTCCGAAATCAACGGGGCCGAGGTTAAAATCGATAACCCTTTGGATAAAATCATATTCAAGGGGGATTTACTGCTGGCTCCCGGCGGTCTGCCGTTCCGTTTTCATTTGTATTCTTACGATATGAATCGTCCCAGCCTGGGATACCGGGAGTTGGGTGAGTTATTCAGTGGACAGGATTATGACGGCCAACAGGGCATTGTCAGCACGGTCCAGAGCGGTTCGTATGTGATAACCGGAATGACCCTGATGGCCGGGGTTAAAAATGGTTTTTCCCGCGGTATTTATCGGGATGCATTGAACGCAATGCCGCGACTGTTCATCGATTTTCGGCAGGCGGATGTCAGAGATATTGATGGGCCGACCCCGCTTTATTATACCGACCGTGACCTGGCGTTTGTTTCCCTGAATAAAAACAAAAACTGGTTCCATTATCGTTTTTTTACCCACACTGACAAGATTGATCCGAGCAACGATTACGAAGAACAGAGCTACTTGTTGGGTACGATAGATCACCTGAACCGCCGGCAGTGGATTGATCTGACCAATTGGATTCAGATGTCGACTGACGTCTCCTATACCGAAACAACACCCAATCCGAATGCCCAGGAGTCCTACCAGGAACGGTACGATTATAACCTCTTTATGACGGCGCAACGGGCGAACTGGAGCGGCGGTACTTATACCTCATTCAGCCGTATTCGGGACAATAATTCACTCAGCAAGAGTCTGGAGATCCCGATCCTCGCCAAGGGGCGCCTGAACCGAGATACGACCTGGCGAGTTCGTCTGGAATCGTCCCGCGCAGAAAGCAGCTCAGTGGGCACCGGTACGGAGACAAAAGAAGACAACCTGTTTCTGGCCTCCCGACTGGAGGCCTTTTCGCAATCCCGCTATGTTGTGTCGCCGATATTGGACCTGGAACACAAAGATGGTTCGCGGGGCCGAGGGCTGGCATTTCGTGCCGGGGTTGAAGTTTACAATAATCAGCGCTATCGAACTGACACCGATCTCTTTGGTTCTTATACAGTCATCATGATTGACGGTACGGCGGAAAGCGGGGAGGGGGTTTCTTATTGGGAGCAGCAGTTAAAGGGACAGATGGCAAAAGATTTGAACCCCTCGCTACGGACCTCTTTTGAGCAGGACCTGGTTCTCGGCGGCGGGGTCTACAACGGCTCAACCAGCGATTATATCCAGGCAAGTATCGATGCCATTGCTTCTGACAGTAATAGCTCGGCAGGCACCGTGGATGGAGCTTATTATCGTTCGATCACCAGTTGGTCGATAGATTACCGCCCGCCGAGCAGGATTTATAATCGCGTGGAACTGAAATACGATTATCTCGATTCAGCGGTTACTTCTGGGGGACAATTGTCAATTTTCCATAATGTGAATTATTACGGTCGTTCACTTAAGGCCTCCATGGATAATGAATTGATTCTGGGACGTACTTTGTTCGATAAATTCAATGAAGACGTTGATCTGGTCGGCGGGAGTTCTATCGTTCGTACCAGCGGGGTTGTTGACAAAAGTTTTGCCAGCTACGGTCGGGTCGATTATGCCCCGGGCAGAAACTATCAGAGTGGCTTGAGTTTCGAGCTTGAATGGCGAGCGTTTGAACGTGGCGGTTCTGATCAGCGTTACAGGGTGACCCAGGAGTACAAATATTCGTTCTGGAAGGATCGTGGCTTGCTGCGGAAACTCGCGGTACTGGGAGAAGAACTCGAGTATGAGGATTATTCGCCGGCATTCGGCAATACCAGCTCCTTATTGGGCTTCACTCTTTTCTCTGAGCTCTATCCCACCCGCCAGACCTTGCTCAGCGCCAGGTTGCGCTACGAGATTGATAGTGTCGATAGGACCGATGTGCTGCTGGTTTTCTTAACGGCTGCGGTCGATTTTGAAAAATTCCAGCTGAGCTTTGATTACGCTTACGGCACGCGAACTGCGGGGATCAACGGACCGCAGCGGATTGAGCATAAGTGGGAAATGAAAGTCAAAAAAACCTTCTGAGCGAAAAGCAAAAGCGGAACTTGCCGGTGCGTCTTGACGTCACCGGTTTTTTTGTGCTTAGTGACAGCCATGAAAGAAACAGTTGACGAATTGTCGATCGGTAATCTGCAGCTGCTTCAGGCTGAAAACGGTTACCGGTTTTCACTCGACCCGGTGCTGCTGGCACGTTTTGTCGATGTGCGGACCGGCGAGGTGGTTGTCGACTTGGGCAGTGGATCCGGCATTATTCCCCTGTTGCTGGCGAAGCTGAGTCCGGCGCGCAAATTACTCGGTATCGAACTGCAACCCCGCCTTGCTGCGCGGGCCGAGCGTAATGTTGAACTGAACGGATTGCAGCAGCGGGTTGAGATCATTCCGGGGGATTTGCGGCAAATCCGACAGCTTTTGCCGGTTGCCAGTGCCGATCTGGTGGTCAGCAATCCCCCTTATCGCCAGGTTGGCCATGGCCGGATTTCTCCCGCTGATGAACGTGCAGCGGCACGTCATGAACTGGCCGGAGGGCTGGATGATTTTGTTTCGGCTGCCGCCTGGCTGCTCAATAATGGCGGTCGGTTTGCACTGATTTATCTGGCCGAGCGGCTGCCGGAACTGCTGGGCCGGCTGGTGGCCAATGGCATTGAGCCGAAACGGCTGCGGATGATCCATCCCCGGAAACAGTCGCCGGCCCGGTTGGTGCTGGTCGAGGGACGCAAGGCCGCGCGACCGGGAGTGGTTGTTGAAAAACCGCTGTACATATACGAGGGAGAGGGGCGGGCTTACACCGATGAGGTGCTGGCGATGTATCAGGATCCCGCTTAGGAGGTTGTCCGACAATTCATGACCGGCCGCAAACCGTTCACAGGGGCTGAAGCACCGCATCAGTGAGCCTAAAAAATTCCTGCGTGACATGAACAAAGCTCTGCATCGAGATGATTTATCAAGGAACAACCTCCAAGTGACAACACTCTGGTTCGCGACAGCATCAAGCGGATCACAGAGACTTACGGTTCACCCCAAAGCTACACCGGCGACCGTGGCTTCGACAGCCCCGGCAACCGCACCGACCTCGAAACGTCCGACATCGTCAATGCCATCTGCCCCCGTTCTGTTCCGCAACTCAAGGAACGACTTGAGGATGACTAT
>JAADGW010000289.1 GCA_013152145.1 Deltaproteobacteria bacterium | reverse complement strand
CCGATTTGTGTCGAAAATGGTAAGCATCAATGCCGCGCGCTTGAAGCGCCGCCACCAGTCGCACGGCGTTGCTCAATTTGCTGAAGGCTCCGACCTGTATGGAATAACCCATCTTTTGCAGGGCAGCAGTGTCGGCCGATGAGTCGGCAATCGGCTCCTGCCCGCGCAAAGACGCGGACCGTCGAGTTACACCGCTACACGCGCCGAGCGAAACCAGCAGAAACAATAAAACCGGATATTGAAGTTGCCGAAAAATCATGCTCGTCAGCATAGCAGATGGGGAGCTGCGATGGGACTGTTTTCCGTCCACATCTGTCGCAGGATGAGTGGGAAAAACGGTACCGAATGGTCTTTTCGACAGCGTGACCGACCGCCGTTACCGGTTGCGGGACGGTGAAAAATACTCGCTCAGCTCCGCAGCATACTCAGCTGAAAATGTGAACCCAAGGTGCTCTGGAACGATTGCACCACCTCCAGGGAAACTTTCAGGCGGCCTCTTTCCACTCGGTTGAGAGAGGCAGGAGAGATATAATTATCCGGGTCTCGCCCGGCAACCGTGGAGGAGATCTGGCCACGCAGCCGGAAAAAGGTCAGCAGATTGAAGGCCGCATCCAGATCCTCCACCTGCTGGCGGTCGAGGACCTCCCGTTCCCGCAGAACCTGCAGCTTGTCGTAACTGCTGCCATCGAGCACCCCGATCTCCAGCGCCAGGGTTTTAATCCCCTCGGTGATGGCAAAAATCCCACTTTTTTTCAGATCGAGCTGGCCGACATGGTCACCCCGTTTTTCGGTTTTAATCCGGCCGAAAAAACCGAGCGGCGGTGGAAAGCGGCAGACATTGGCAGCCATATGAGCGAGGAAAAGACCGCTCTCCCGGGCACGCTGCACCACATGAGCCTGAAGGTCCTTCTCCAGCGAGGGATCCCCCCAGAGGGTCCGCATATCGGAAAACATACTGAAATTGAGGATGTTTTCACCGCTCGGGATCGAGATCCAGTCGTCGATGGCTTGTTTCCAGTCGGAAAGATTGCGCCGCCAGAATTCATTTTTGGCCATAATCCCGCCGGGACATTCCGGAACCCCGATCTCAATCAGGGCGTCGATCAGCGCCTGGGAAAAGTCAACAATTTTTGCGATCTCCGGCTCGGTCAGATCATCAGCATAGATGATGGCGTTGTCCTGATCAGTTTTCAGCGTCTGCTCACGGCGTCCTTCGCTGCCGAGAACCAGGTAGGCACATCCCTGCGGCAGATCGGGAAAATGATCCCGCTGCAGGATACGGATCAGACACAGGGCAATCTGATCATTGAGCAGGGAAATCAAACGGACCAGATCCCGGGTGCGAATATCGTTGCCGCTGAGAAAAATGATCAGCTCTTCCATGTTGTTATGGATGATTTTCAGATCGTCAATACTTCCGGCTTCATCGATAGAACGGAGCAGCTTCTGCGGCGACCGGTTCTGCAGGCGGATAATATCCGATTCGTTGATGATGCCGACCAGCCGGTTCTGCTTATCGACAACCCCGACCCGGTGAATCCGGTGACGCGACATCTGATAGAGAACCTCGAACAGCGTCTCCTCTTCCTTCACCGCGATCACCGGTGCGGTCATCACTTCACGGACGACAGATTTTACCGGATCGATCCCGGCGGCAACCACTTTATTACGCAGGTCACGGTCAGTCATGATGCCGACCGGCGTCCCTTTATCATCACAGGCGACAATACTGGAAATACTTTTGTCGCGCATGATAATGGTGGCATCGATGATCTTGTCTTCAATGCTGCAGGTGATCAGGCCGCGATGGCAGGAGTCTTTCACCGGGAGAAAAAAGGTCGCCTCTTCTGACATTTTCAGAACTCCTGAAGATAAAAGGTTAAGTCTTAAAAAAACCTAACGCTGTTGCCGGCAGCTGTCAATCTTTAGTAGAAGAATAAAGATCTTTTTTGGCCCTTGCGAACATAAAACCTGAGAATATGACCCGCAAGTCCCCGTCAGGCCACCCGTTGATCGGCGCCGGCGGCGGGCGGTCAAGTCTTTCTGAAAACTCCCTTGACCCCACCGCTGGTCAGGGCGGCAATATCCACCAACGTCAGAAAGGGGCTGACGCCGGTCTTGGTGGTTGCCAGATAACGTGGCACCCATTCGGGGTCAAATTTATTCTTGAAATTTCTCAACCCGGCAAAATTGTAGAAATGACTGCCTTTTTTGTAGATCAGCAGACCAAAACGATCCCACAGTCGTGCATTTCTATGCTCTACCAGGCCGGACATCGGCGCCATCCCCAAGTTGAATTCGGAATAATTTTCGGCCCTTAATGCCAACATTAATTCAATAAACAAGAAGTCCATGGTGGTTTTATTGGCATCCGGCAGATGACGCATCAGATCGATCGTCGCTTCCGCTTTTGTCCGGGTCGTCAGGATATTGGCAAACGCGGAGATGCGGCCATTATCGTAAATCAGCGCCAGGGGAAATCGATTGATATAGTCCGCACCGAAACGCCCCAACGAGAAGCTTTTTTCCCGGACATTCTTCAGGCTCAGCCATTGTGTTGAAATATGGGATAATTCCTCCAACAGCTCGTCGCTGTGGGGCGGGTGAACAATCCGGAACGAAAGACCGTCACGGGCCGCTCTGCTCTGGGTATTCCGCAGTTTTTTCCGGCGTTTGGAGGTCGTTTCCTGCAAGCTGAACTGCTGGAGATTGATCCGCGCTTCCTCACCGAGCTTGAACAGATGAAAACCGGCATCGATGTACCAGTCTATATGTTCGCGGCCGATCTGATAAAAAACCGCATGGCCCTGCTCCCGGGCCGCCATGGACTTGAACTCCCAGATAAGATCGATCAATTCAGCGTCTGATGAGCCGATCGGATCGCCCAGGGAGACCCAGCTGCGGTTGTGCACGGCAAACATGATGAAACTCTTGCGGCTTTCAGAAAACAGCAGAGATTTGTCACCGGTCAGGGCAAAATTGCCATCCGCGTTGTCCTGTTGCTGAATGATATCCTCGGCAACTTCAAGCGTCTCCTGGTCAAGCACTTCAACCGGCTGCCTGGGGGGACGCAGAACATTCAGAACATAAAAAATAAGAAATGTGGAGGCGGCAACGAACGCCGTGCGTAACCCTCTCGGGGCCTGGTCGTCTAAAGCAAACTTCCACCACAGCTCGTTCTGGTAGGGGGTCGCCTTAAAAGAGAAAAACAGCAGCCAGGCAAAACTGGCCAGGGCGGCGACGGTAGACAGCAGCCATTTGAAATTGAAGCGGGTCGAAAACAACCGGGCACGCCGGTAAAACTGTTTCTGGCCGACAACCAGCAGGGGCTGAGCGCCAGCAGCATGACAAAGGCGCGGTCGTAATCCAACGTCTGTAAAAAGGACAGAACCGCCCCGGCCATGAACAACAGGCTGCAAATCCACAGTGCCGCACGAATTCGCTGCCAGAGGGCAAAGGATAAGATGATCAGGATAACTCCGACCACACCGCCCAGGATATGAGACAATTCAATGATTTCAATAGGGAAAACATCTTCCAGCAACTGCAGCGATTTGTGGGTCAAGGGGACGGAACTCCCCCAGAGCAGGATGATGCCGGAGAAAAAAGTCAGGCCGGCCAGAGCCGGGGGCAGAGAGCTGCGAA
>JAADGW010000174.1 GCA_013152145.1 Deltaproteobacteria bacterium | reverse complement strand
GAGCGCGTTTTAAAAGGAACCAGAACCGGTCGGCCGGTCGGCAGCGATGATTTTGTATCGCAACTGGAATCAATGACGAGGCGGATTCTCCATCCCAAAGCACCAGGCCGTCCCCGAAGGAAGGAGGAATAGGTATTATGTCCCCGGTTGCAGCACGAGGGGATCCACCGTGCTGCTGAATAGCCTACCCTTTCAACCATTGGAAGTTTACAGCTAAACCAACAGCGCACTTAACCAGGCGACAGATATGACAAACAGCGCAGCAAATGCCAATATTTTATCGATTTTCCGCTTAAGTTGACGCCCCTTCCTTGTAAAGAATCCCGACACCAGCCCCAACCCGATCCCGAACAGAAAACCGAACAGATGTGCCCCGATATCGGTGTTTTTCCCGCCCGTACCGAGCAGCGCCAACAGGGCCAGCGCCGCAGCAATCGGCATCAGCCAGTGCCTTCGGAGTTGTGAACGGTAGCGCAGCAGGTTGATCGTTGCCAGCAGGCCGACGGCGCCGAAGACGGCGGTGGAGGCACCGATCGAGCGGTGATCGGGGGATTGGACAATGGCGTTGGCCAGATTGCCGAGGATACCGCTGGCCAGCACCAGGCTCCAGCCGAGTCCGGAGCCGAGGTCACGGCAGAGGCGGTTGACGAAAACACCGCCGACAACCACATTGCCGAACAGGTGAATCCAGCCGGCGTGCAGGGTCAGGGCGGTGACCGGCCGCCACCACTGACCGGCGAGGATTTTCCCGGCATCGGCGTTGCCGAGGGCGTACCAGTCGACGGGTGTGTGGCCGAACAGATCGATCTGCTGTTGCGTCAGAACATAGAAAAGACTGAGTGCGATCAGCACCCAGATAGTGGTTGCGGTATTCTCCTGCTGTGGATGAGGGGCAGGCGGCGGTGGCGGCCAGTTGTGGTTTTCCTCTTCAAAAATACGCAACTCCGCGCAGGCCGCTTCGAAGTCAGCAATCGGGACCAGCAGCTGCCGGGCCCCCTCGATCTGTTCACTTCGACAGGGGATCTGCTTCGCCTGCAGGACCAGCGCCCAGTTGCGCAGCTTGCGCTTCGACAGGGTCTGCCGGGTCAAACCGTCCCTGAGCTCCGGCGGAATCACCCGCCACTCCTGTTGGTCGATATTTATCTGCTGACCACTTTCCATGTCGACTATCTTTACAGAAGTTCGTTGTCAGGTCATCAGGGAACTGCTACTTAAAGGGGAACTTTGTTGCTGCCTGTCGGATATCCTGATGACCGTTATCGAGCTTGCCCACGAACTGAATCTCTGGCGACAAATCACCGCTGCGGTTAACACCGCCCTGCCTGCCGCAGAATCGGACAAGTTGTTGCTGCGGCTGGCCGAGCTGCCGATCCGGTCGAGCCGGGCGACACGGAGCCTGGGGGCGTATGTCTCCAAAGCGGGTGAGCCGGTCTGTATCCGGCTGCAGTTTGCTCAGGAGCCGGGCCATCTGCAAGAGACCTTCCTCCATGAGCTGGCGCACCTTTGCGACCATCTCTGCAATCGGCCGGGCAAGCGCTATCATCGTGCCCACGGACCGGACTGGCGGTCCTGGGCCGAACGGCTGGGCGCAGCACCACAACGTTGCGGCCAGAGTGACGCGCTGGAAAAACTTTACCGGCAACGATTGAAGCTGGTCGCGGTCTGTCAGAATTGCGGGACCGAATTCCGTCGTACCCGACGGTTGAATCGACGACGAAAATATTATCATCGCGATTGCGGTGGACGGTTGCGCCCGGTCTGATCGATTTCCAGCGTTTCAGCAGGATGACCATCGCGCCGCAGAATAGTTACGAACCAAGTTGACTTTCAAACAGTTCTTCGTTACCATCGCCGAAATTTTCAGATGCTCCTAACCGAGCTTAATAGGGAACCCGGTGTGAATCCGGGACGGGCCCGCCGCTGTGACCGGGGACGAACGTTGCATGAATGCCACTGTTTGCGTAAAGCAAATGGGAAGGCGCAACAAGTAGGACGAACCGGAAGTCAGAAGACCTGTCTGGAAAACTAAATAGAGCCTGCCTCCGTGGACCAGGGGTGTGCTTATCGTTATTCGTGGAAAAATCAGGGAATCCTCGGATCAATTTGTATTGGTCCGGGGATTTTTTTATTTCTGCTCAGATATCTCCGGATCTGCAATTTCAGCTTTTCAGGAGATGTGTGATGAAAAAGAAATTTCTGGCGGTTTTGACCCTGTTCCTCTTAACCGTTCCTGCCCTGGCCCTGGCCGGGGAACCCGACGCTACGGTCACCCTGGATGAAGTGGTGGTCACCGCCACCCGCAGCACGGAAAATGTCAAAAAAATCCCGGCTAAAGTCGAGGTTATCGACCAGCAGGCGATTGAGTTGACAACCGGTGACACCCTCACCGAACAATTGAAAAAGAACAGCTCCATCGGCGTCATCGAATATCCCGGCGCGCTGGCCGGGATCGGTATCCGCGGCTTCCGGCCGGAATTCTCCGGGATCACCAAACACTCCCTGATCCTCATCAACGGCCGACCGGCCGGAGCGACCAACCTTGCCACCATCCTCGCGGACAATATCGAGCGGATTGAAGTCCTGAAAGGCCCGGCATCGTCACTTTACGGCGGCGAGGCGATGGGCGGCGTGGTCAACATCATCACCAAAAAGAACACCGGAGAACTGACCGGCATGGCCGAACTCGGCTTCGGTTCCTTTGCGACCAACGTGCAGAAAGCGGCGCTCGGCGGCGCGCTCGCTGAGGGGTTTGACTTCGACCTCTCACTCCGACGGTTTGAACAGGCCGATGACTTCAAAATGGGCAACGGTGAAACCCGGGCCAACACCACCTACAAAACCCGAAACGGGACACTGCGCCTGGGCGCCGATCTGGGCAAAACCTGGCGGATTGATGTCAGCGGTGATCTTTATCAGGGCCGTGATATTGAAACCCCCGGCGACATTTTTAACGGTGACAGCAAATCCGGCCAGAAGGACATTGATCGTTACGGGCTGGACCTGACCGTCGGCGGCCGCCTCGGTAACAACCATCAGCTCAGTTTCACCACTTACAGGACCAACGAAACCTCGGAATCGTACAAGCGTTACATCGGCTGGGCGACACCGGTTCAGGTGGACCCGTACCGGAGTTACGATTCGGAGATCGACTGGCTGGGATTTCAGCTCAAGGATGAATACAGCTGGTCCGGGCAGCGTTTTATCGTCGGGCTCGACTACCAGACGATCGACAAGGTCAGCAGGAGCTACAACCAGGACGGTACCAGGAAAGCCCCCTACTCTCCCGATGAGGGGCGTGAGAACCTGGCCGGCTACCTCGAGACCGTCTGGACATTGCTGGACAGCCGGCTCACCGCGACCGTGGGCGGTCGTTATGACACTTTCAAGGTCGAGACCAAAGCAACGCCCTACAAAACCGATTTCACCCCGAATTCC
>JAADGW010000236.1 GCA_013152145.1 Deltaproteobacteria bacterium | reverse complement strand
GAGGTTTCCGGTGACAGCTACCCCTACTCGCTGCTGTTATTGATGCGGCTGATCGGCCCCTGGATTCATGGTGGTGACCCGCAGGCCGCCCTCAATTTTGAAGTTGATCTGCAACGGCTGAAAAGCGAGCTGGAAAAGGGCCCCTTCTTTGAGACGCTGATCCGCAAGTGGTTGCTCGACAACCGGCATCGGTTGACTCTGCTGCTGCAGCCGGATACCGATCTCGGTCTGCAACAGGAGGCAGCGATCCGGGCTGAACTGGACAAAATCCAGCAGCGGCTCAGCGCTGAAGAACAGCAACGGTTGGTTGATCAGGCGTTGCAACTGAAAAAAGCCCAGGAGGATGCGGAAGATCTTTCCTGCCTGCCGACCCTGGAGTTGAGCGACATCCCCGCGGAGGAGGCACCGGTCAAACTGGAACGGCAGCAGCTGGGGAGCGTCAACAGTTGTTGGTTTGACCAGCCGACCAACGGCATCGGTACGGTGGTGCTGAACCTCGGCCTGGCCGGGTTGAGCGAGGAGCAGTTGCTCTACCTGCCGATCCTCAGCAGTCTGTTGACCCAGGTCGGTGCCGGAGAGCGTGATTACCTGCAGATGGCCGAGGCGATGGAAGCGGTGACCGGCGGTATCTCGGCACGGACCTCACTGCTCGATGATCCGCAGAATATTGAGCGCTACAGTGCCAGTTTCGAACTGAAAGGGAAGGCGCTGGTCCGCAATTGCCGGCCGTTGTTTGAGCTGTTGCAGGATATTGCCCTGGCTCCCGATTTCAGTGATCTGCAACGGCTGCATACGGTCCTCAACCAGTTGCAGGTTTCGTTGGAAAACTCGGTTCCCCAGTCGGGACATACCTATGCGGCACGGACCGCGGCGGCCTGTCTGACTTCGGTGGCGCGGCTGCGTGAACAATGGTCGGGGCTGACCCAGGTGGCGCTGATTCGGCGGCTGGCGGCAAAACGACCGGAGGAGCTGAACGAATTGGCCGAGACCCTGCAACAGATTGCCGGAAAACTGTTCTGTCGCAGCCGACTGCAGACCGCGGTCACCGTTGAGGCCGAAAACTTTGCGCCGTTCAAGACCGCCCTCGCGACATTGATCGAAGCGCTGCCGGAACAGGCCGAAACGGCCGGGGTTGCAGAGCCAGCGTTTACCCCGCAGCCGCAACGGCAGGGGTGGATCTGGTCGCTGCCGGTCAATTACGTGACCCGCGCCTTCCGGGCGGTCGCCTACAATCATCCCGACAGCGCCGCGTTGACCGTACTGTCAAAGCTGCTGCGGGCCGAATTTCTGCACCGTGAAATTCGCGAGAAGGGCGGTGCTTACGGCGGCCTGGCAAGCTATAACCCGGAGGCGGGGATCTTTACGCTGCTTTCCTATCGCGACCCGCATATCCTGCGCACCCTGCAGGTTTATGAGCAGGCGATCGATTGGGCCACCGCCGGTGAGTTCCCGGCCGACTCGGTTAAGGAGGCGGTGCTGGCGGTTTTCAGCGATCTCGACAAGCCGCTCTCACCCGCCGGGGTCGGCGCTCAGGAGTTCGCCAACCTGCGCCAGGGGATGACGCTGGAGATGCGCAACCGGATGCGCCAGCAACTGCTGGCGGTTGATACGGCGGCGCTGACCAGAGTGGCGGAAGGTTATCTGCGAAAAGGGCCGAATGCTGTTTCGGTACTGGCCGGGGAAACCGCCCTGCAGCAGGCGAATCAGCAGTTGGGGGATAAGCCGCTGGAACTGAGGAAGATTTAATCCCGCAGCAGTACCCTCCCCCTTGACGGGGGAGGGCACCGATAGAAAGTAAATTGCAACATGCAGAAGCAACAATTTTTCGCCACAGCGGCCCTCGGCCTGGAGCCGCTGCTGGCGGCTGAACTCATTGCCCTTGATGCCGAAGCCGTGAAAGAGGAGCGCGCCGGGGTCAGTTTTGCCGGCGATCTGCGCACCGCCTACAAGGTCTGCCTCTGGTCGCGACTGGCCAGCCGGGTGCTGCTGCCGCTGGCAACGTTTCCCGCCGCCGAGACCGATCAGCTCTACGCCGAAGTACAGAAGATCGATTGGGCGGAGCATCTGACCCTGAGCAGCACTTTTGCTGTCGATTGCACGACGATCCGTTCGCAGATCAACCACACCCGTTACGGGGCGCTGCGGGTCAAGGATGCTATCGTTGACCAGTTTCGCGCCCGCTGCGGTGAGCGCCCGTCGGTTTCGGTGGAGCGGCCTGACCTGCGCATCAACCTGCACCTATTCAAGGATCAGGCGACCCTCAGCATCGATCTGTCCGGTGACAGTCTGCACCGGCGTGGCTACCGGATCGACGGCGTGCATGCACCGCTCAAAGAGAACCTGGCCGCGGCCATCCTGATCCGTGGTGGCTGGCCGGAGATTGCTGCGCAAGGGGGAGCGCTGGTCGATCCGTTGTGCGGTTCCGGGACGCTGCCGCTTGAAGCGGGCCTGATCGCCACCGATACCGCCCCCGGGTTGCTGCGTGATTATTTCGGCTTTCTCGGCTGGCGGCAGTTTGCCGAGGAGCTCTGGCAGGAGCTGCGCGAAGCAGCGCTGCAACGGCAACACGCCGGGCTGCAACGTAAGCTGGCGCCGATTGTCGGTTATGACGGTGACAGTCGAGCGGTCAAAGCGGCTTGGCAGCACGCGCGGAATGCCGGGCTGGATAAGATCATCCATTTCGAGAGACGCAGCCTGCGCGAGTTTTCGGCGCCGGTCGGTTTTGCCCCCGGTCTGTTGGTCGCTAATCCGCCGTACGGTGAGCGGCTCGGCGAGGAGAGTGAACTGCCGCCCCTCTATAACCTGCTCGGCGAGAAGATGGCCGGCCAATGTGCCGGCTGGAAGGCAGCGGTGATCACCTCCAATCCGCAACTGGGACGTTCCATCGGCCTGCGCGCCGGCAAGATCAACACCCTTTATAACGGGGCCATCAAGTGTCAGCTGCTGCAGTTTGAACTGGATGAGAACAACCATTGGCAATCGCTGGCGGCAGGGGCCGGGCGGGCAGTGAAAAAAGAGCTTTCCCCCGGGGCCGAGATGTTTGCCAATCGGCTGCGTAAAAACCTGAAGAAATTCAGCAAGTGGGCCAAGCGGGAGGAGATTGATTGTTATCGGTTGTACGATGCCGACCTGCCGGAATACGCGGTGGCAGTCGATATTTATGCCGATGAGATCCACCTGCAGGAGTACCGGGCACCGAAGGAGATCGACCCGCAGAAGGCCGCTCAGCGGTTGCAGGAGATACAGGATGCCTTGCCACAGGTACTCGACATCCTCCCCGGCAGGATTCACTTGAAGGTTCGTCAACCGCAGAAGGGGAAACAGCAGTACGAGAAGCAATCCCGGCGCGGAATTCTCAAAGAGGTACGGGAGGGAAACTGTAAATTTCTTGTCAATCTGACCGATTACCTCGATACCGGCCTGTTTCTCGACCATC
>JAADGW010000166.1 GCA_013152145.1 Deltaproteobacteria bacterium | reverse complement strand
AACAGGATGAGCCGATTCTGGTTCGGGTTCACTCGGAGTGTTTGACCGGCGATGTGTTCGGTTCACAACGTTGTGACTGCGGTGATCAACTGCACGCGGCAATG
This sequence comes from Deltaproteobacteria bacterium, assembly GCA_013152145.1. Classification (GTDB taxonomy): domain Bacteria; phylum Desulfobacterota; class Desulfuromonadia; order Desulfuromonadales; family Geopsychrobacteraceae; genus Malonomonas. Next base: position 4,124 of record JAADGW010000166.1, on the reverse strand, counting down.
GCCCAGATTGCCGAGGAGGGTACCGGGGTGATCCTCTATATGCGGCAGGAAGGTCGGGGGATCGGACTGGTCAACAAAATCAAAGCTTATGCCCTGCAGGATCAGGGGCATGACACGGTCGAGGCGAATGAGGCCCTCGGCTTCAGCGCCGATTTGCGGGATTACGGTATCGGTGCCCAGATTCTGTCTGAGCTGGGTGTCAGCAAGTTGCGCCTGATGACCAATAATCCGAAAAAGATTGTCGGCCTCGAGGGTTACGGTCTGAAAATCGTGGAACGGGTTCCGATCGAGGTCAAGCCGCGCGGCACGAACATTGATTATCTGAAAACCAAGCGCGAAAAAATGGGTCATCTGCTGGAAAATCTCTAGTCACGGGCGCCTGCACAGGAGGAAACCATGCCTGAATTTATCGAAGGAAATCTGGATGCCAAGGGCTTCCGTTTCGGTCTGATCGTCAGCCGTTTTAACAGCTTTATCTGTGAACGGTTACTCGAAGGTGCCCTTGACACGCTGCTTCGGCATGGTGCTGATGATCAGCAACTGTCGGTCGTAAAGGTTCCCGGCGCCTTTGAGATTCCGTTAGTTGCTCAGAAAATGGCGTCGTCAGGCAAGTATGACGCGGTTATCTGTCTCGGTGCCGTTATTCGTGGCGGGACACCTCATTTTGATTACGTCTGTGCTGAAGTCTCCAAGGGGGTGGCCTCTGTCTCTCTCGATAGCGGTCTGCCGGTTGTTTTTGGCGTTCTGACCACCGATTCTGTGGAGCAGGCGATCGAACGGGCTGGAACCAAGGCGGGCAACAAAGGCGCCGAAGCGGCGCTGAGTGCTATCGAGATGGTCAACCTGATGGGGGCGGTCTGAACTGATGGCGAGTAACAACCGTCGTATCGGTCGGGAGTGCGCGCTGAAGATCCTGTTTGCCCTGAGGCTGGATGAGGATGCTGACGCTACGGACCTGCTCGCTGAGTTCTGGAAGAACTTCCGGTTTGCCGATGATGCCCTCGGTGAACCGCTGGAGACGACAGCGGTTCCGTTGCCGACGGCCGCGCGGATGTTTGCTGAGGCTCTGGTGACCGGTGTTGTCGAGTATCGCGCCGTTATCGATCGGACCATTCGCGAGGTGGCCCAGAACTGGTCCCTGCGGCGGATGGCAAGCGTCGATCTTTCGATTCTGCGGATCTGCACCTACGAATTACTCTATCAGCCGGACATTCCGACGCGGGTTGCCCTCAATGAGGCGATAGAGATTGCAAAACGTTACGGGAGTAAAGAGTCCCCCTCGTTTGTCAATGGATTGCTGGACAAGATTGCCCAGAACGCCCGCCGAGCCAACGATTAGTTGTTTTTGAGTAACTATTCAGCAGTGCGATGGATGACCTCGTGCTGCCCACTCCAAGGACCGCATGAACCCATCCATGGGGCTTGACTGTCGCCATCCGGGCGACAGACACCCTTGAAGTGGGCAGCACGAGGTCATCCTGTCGAATAGTTACGTTTTTGAACATATTCATATTGTGAGGAATTATGGATTCGATCAAAGTGGGACTTATCGGTTTCGGGACTATCGGTACCGGGGTCGTCAGGGTTCTACAGAAAAATGCCGCTCTGCTGCAACAACGTCTGGGAAAATCGCTGCAATTGGCGAAGATTGCCGATCTGGATATTGTTACGGATCGCGGCGTTACAGTTGCTCCCGAGCTGCTGAGTACGGACGTTGACGAGGTTATCAGCAATCCGGACGTCGATGTCGTGATCGAGTTGATCGGCGGCTACGAGCCGGCCAAGTCATTTATTCTGCGGGCTATTGCCAACGGCAAACATGTTGTTACGGCCAATAAGGCATTGATGGCAGTTCATGGTCAGGAAATTCTGGCGGCAGCAGACGCACAGGGGGTTGAGGTTCTGTTCGAAGCCGCAGTCGCCGGTGGGGTTCCGGTGATCACGGCCATTAAAGAAAATCTCTGTGCCAACGATTTCAGCCGCGTCCTCGGGATTCTCAACGGGACCTGTAATTATATTTTGACCAGGATGACCGAAGATGGGAGTGATTTTGCTTCGGTTCTCAAAGAAGCCCAGGATCTTGGCTATGCCGAAGCTGATCCGACCTTCGACATCGAAGGGGTCGATACCGCACATAAAATAGCCTTGCTGGCGGCACTCTGTTTTGGCACCCGGGTTGATTTCAACCAGATCTACACTGAAGGTATCACCAATGTTGCTGCGATCGATATTCAGTTTGCCACTCAAATGGGTTACAAGATCAAGCTGTTAGCGATCGGTAAGAATCTCGGTGAGCAGATCGAGGTGCGGGTTCATCCAACCATGATTCCGCAAAGCTATCAGCTTTCTGAGGTTGACGGTGTTTTCAACGCGGTGCGCCTGTCGGGGGATTTTCTCGGTCCAGCGCTGTTTTACGGCAGCGGTGCCGGGATGGATGCGACGGCGAGTGCCGTTATGGGTGATGTGATGGCGATTTCCCGGAATATTCTCTCCGGTGCCAAGCGGCGGACTCCGATCATGGGCTATCGCAGCGAGCAGATTGTTGATCTGCCGATCAGGGCGATGAGTGATATCGTCAGTCATTATTATCTGCGTTTCACCACGATTGACGCAACCGGTGTGCTGGCACAGATCGCCGGTATTCTGGGCGAGTACGATATCAGTATTCAGTCGATGATCCAGCCGGAGCGACATACGGCCGACGCGGTACCGATCGTCATCATGACCCACGAGGCCCGGGAATCAAACATCAACCAGGCACTGGGCAAAATCGACCAGCTCGAAATTGTTCGGGAACCGACACGGTTGATCCGGGTTGAGAACAATCTCGGTTGATAATTGCTCAAAAAACCGGCAGCAGAAGCTATTTTTTGCTGCCGGGGTAGCACATGCGGGGCCATCCATCTACAGGGGTCCTTCTGTTTTTCAGTCGGTGGAAATTTCCGGTTCAACGGCATAACGTTTGATCTTTCTGGTGGTGGTTTTCGGAAACTCATCGTCACGCAGGGTGAATTTTTTGATCCGCTTGTAATCTGCCAACTCCTTGCCGTAGCTCAGCACTTCACGACGCAGTAACGCTTCGATCTCATTTTCGGTCAACGGGCCGTCAGCCCGCTCTTTCTCATAGTTGAACAGGTTCTCCTCGTCGGGGAAGATGACGGCATAAACCTCTTCGGCGGTCGGGCTGACCTTGTGCCCATAAACCATGATTTCGGCAATAAAAGGACTCTTCAATAGCTGGTTTTCCACCTCTTCGGGATAAACATTCTGGATAAACATTCTTCCCGTTCGGTGTGACGATCAGATTTTTTACCCGGCCGCAGATCTGCAACATACCGTCGGTATCAAAGCGTCCCAGGTCACCGGTGTGGTACCAGCCATCCTTGAGGACCTCAGCCGTGGCTTTCTCGTTTTTATAATAGCCGAGCATGACATTCGGTCCCTTGACGAGGATTTCCCCCTCACCGTCAGTGTTCGGATGCGCGATTCTGATCTCAACATCGTCCATCGCTTCACCGACCGTCCCCGGTTTGTTTTTAAACGGGCTCTCGGCGGAGATGACGGGAGACGTCTCGGTTATCCCGTACCCTTGCAGCAGTGTCAGGCCGAGGGCGCCGAACCCGGCGGCGATTGAAGGATCGAGGGCGGCCCCGCCGCTTACAAAGGTTGTTGTCTTGCCCACCGCTTGTTGAACTTTGGCGATAACAATTTTACGGGTTGCCGGAAACTTGTAGAGCAGCCGTGAGGTGGGTTTGGATTCGATATTTTTCATGATCCGGTTGAACAGCAGGCGGTAGACCGCCGGGACCCCGAGCAGGAAGGTCGGCTTGATCTCGCTGAGATTGTCGCCCAGTTTTTTGATCGATTCGGCAAAGCTGACCTTCCCGCCCAGTGATAACGGCAGCAGGACACCACAGACCTGCTCAAAAACATGGTTGATCGGCAGGAAAGACAGGGTTTCGATGGAGCTGTCAAGCTGAAACCGGTTGCAGGCGGCCTGGATGTTTGTGACTATATTCTGATGACTGAGGACGGCCCCTTTGGAACGCCCGGTTGTGCCGGAGGTGTAGAGGATGACGGCTTTGCCGAAGGGTTGATTGTCGGCGGTTGCAAGCGGGGTGTCG
>JAADGW010000096.1 GCA_013152145.1 Deltaproteobacteria bacterium | reverse complement strand
CAAAAACCGGTGTCGCGATTGAGATGAGCCTGCGGCCGTCCTTGTTCTGCAGCAGGTTGACCTGTTTTTTGCTCTGACTGGCTTCCAGCGCCGCTGAGCGGTCGATAAAGCCGCTGCTGATCAGCTCGCGCATATTGCAGCCGATCAGTTCCCGGGCCGATACTTTATGGATCCGTTCCGAGGCCGGATTGACGCGGATGACGTTTGGCGTCACAGACGAACAGGCCGTCCGAGGACGAGTCGATGATGGTGTCCAGCTCACGCGATAGTGTCTGAAATGACGGCAGATTGCGGGTCATTGCTTCCAGCTGCAGGCTGTCGACCAGCGTGCAGACCGCCCCGCAGATTTCGTTGTTGAGCAGCAGTGGGTTGATATCAACCAGAAACTCTGCGTTCACCAGCTGCAGCGACAGGGTTTGCTGCGTACTCTGGCCGCTGAGGATATTGTTCACCGGCGGCCAGAAATCCGGAAACGCTGTGGCCAGGCTGTCGCCCGGGAACAGGTTCAGGCGGTCTTTTGCCCGTCTGCTGATATTGGTGACCTGTCCCTGCCGATCTATGGCGATGATGGAACGTGCGGTGGCATCAAGCAGTGCATTCAGATGTTTGTCGGTCGTCGCCATTCGGTTTTCCCGGAAGCTGGATAGAAATCACTATTCTATGCGAATATGCATGAAATATGCAACACGGAATAATGGTTGCTGTTTTTTCTCGCCGGTCGATGCTGCTCAGGGGATAATTTCAAACGGGTAGCTGCGAGTTACTGAATCACTGGCAACCAGAAGGGTGACAGTGTCGATGTTGCCGCTGAACATCTGTTTAAGGCTGATCGTGTCACCGGTCCGCTGCCAGGTGATACCTGCTTCGCGAAGGGGTTCCGCTTGCTGATTGATGGCACGGATGCTTAACAGATCTGAGCGCTTGCCGCGAAAACTGAGGGCGATGCCATGCTTGCTCAAGGTTTCCAGTGTGAACCGCTTACCGGCCACCTGTCGGGATTTGCCGATGTCGCTGCGGCTGAGCCGCAAGGTTTTAATGCCCAGGGGGAGATGCAGCTCCAGCCGGCCGCTGATGCTGCGGATCTGTTCCGGTCGGGTGCCCTGCTTCAGATAGACGTTGCGGATGCCGCTGTAGCCGTCTGTGGAGGAATCGTCGGAGAGAATATCTATCCACTGGAAGGCGCTGTTCTCAAAGCTGTGTTCGGGGTTGTAGCGATTGTTCGACTCGACGTCCAGAACCTTGTCGATCCGGATCCGGGTCGAGCGGCGATGGGCCAGCGCCAGGTTGGGCAGCTCGGCGAGCTGCAGTTTCAGCCACAGGTGCGGTTCCCGCCGGTCACTCCAGAAATGTTCCGCCGAAAGGGTCGCCGGGCCGAGGTTGACCCCCTGCTGCGGTGCTGTCAGGTGTTGTTGGCTCAAGAGTCGGTCGTAGTCGGCCGTGGTCAGTGGTTCGGGTGACGGCAGTTGCCGTCGTGGTATCTGCTCTTCCCGCGGGTCGAACCGCGCGTCTTGTTCCGATGTGAACAGGCTGGCGCTGACGGCTGAACTCGCGGTGGTAAATCCTGTTGTGGTTATGTTTTGTTGATGGTTGACAAAGAACAGCAGTGCCGGGATCAGTGTCCAGCCGAACAGGGCCGTCATCAGGGGCAGCCATTGCCCTGACGGAGGGGCCGGGGCGGACGGTTGTCGGCAGCGTTTCAGATCCTGATAAAGCAGAAAACAATAAAACAGAGAAAAGGGTATCAGTAATAAAGAACCGGTAACATTGAGGAGTGTGCCGATCACCGGTAGCCGGGCGGTGAGGGTTGAAATCGCCAGGATAATCAGCAGCAACAGCAGGAAACGGCCGAAAATCTGCCACCAGTATCCTTCGACCAGCTGCCGACTTTTCTCCAGTGCCGCCCGGCCGCTGATCCCCTCTTCGGCGAGAATAAACTGGCAGAAGGAGAACCAGACGATAAAGATGACCCCCGGAATGATCAGCAGCAGTGAGCCGCCGGTGACGATCAGACCAAGCAACAGGAGCAGCCCGGCAAACTTCCACAGTTGCCGCCGCCCCTGTGCCAGTGCCGCAATGACTCCGAGCTGCCGGTTGCAGACGTGGCTGAACATGCTGGCGAATATCCAGGCACTGCCGAGGAGGCTGTAACCGACTCCGAAAAGCAGGTAAATCCGGAGCAGTGATCGGTTGTCCACGAGAAACTTCGGCAGCAGCAGCGTGGCGAGCAGTAACGGCGTAAAAATCAACAGGCTGGTCAGCAGGCCGGTTGTCAGCAGGCCCCAGCCGCGTTGGCAGAACAGTTCCCAGCTGTCGGTCAGCAGTTCGCTGATCCCGGTCAGCTGCCGGGGATCCGCGACCTGTGTCGTGCTGGCCGAACCTGTCTGCCCCTGTTCAATGCGAAACGCCCCCCGGCAGCGGCGGCAGGAGACCGTCGCGCGCCGGTCTGCTTGACGGACTTTCGGGATCTCTCGCGGCAGGCCGCAATGCGGACAGGTGACCGGTTGCACCGTTGTTTTTACTGATACTTCGTGTCGAGCCGAGGCGGGATCGAAGATGAAGGTTTTGTTGCAGTGCGGGCAGTGTGCGCGCGTCGCTTTGCGCGGTAGTTTCTCCGGTGGAGTATTGCGTCTGGTGCCGCAATGCGGACAGATGATAATCGGCATGTAGCGCTCCTGCGCGGTCGGCTTAGAGCGATTCCCAGAATTCTGCAGCTTCTTTCCAGCGCAGCGCTTCATCCATATCCTGCGGGACTCCGGTACCGGTCGAGTACATGACCCCGAGACAGTACTGGGCTCTGGTGTGTCCCTGATCTGCGGCCCGGGTCAACCATTTTTTCCCTTCCAGGGCCTCCCGCTTAACCCCTTTGCCATTGATATACATGACGCCGAGATTGTACTGGGCATCGGCGTTACCCGATTTTGCCGCTTCAAACCACCAGTGGTAGGCGAGCTGCAGATCCTGAGCGGTGCCGTTGCCCTTGGCATAATGGTGGGCCACCGCAACCTGGGCTCGCTGATGGCCGCGGGTTGCCGCCTGCTGTAACAGCACCACGGCCGAGGTCGGATCGCGTACCTCTTCATTCCCCGAACTGAACAGCTTACCGAGACTGTAGATTGCTTCCAGGAAATTCTGCTCGGCCGCCTTCTGCAGCCACTTGCGGGCTTCGGTATAGCTCTGTAGGACCCCGGTCCCCTTGGCATACATCATCCCCAGGTGATACTGGGCGGTCGGCAGCCCCTGCTCGGCGGCTTGCCGGAGCCACTGGCGCGCTTTGGAATAATTCTTTTTGACCCCCTTGCCGACCAGGTACATGTGGCCGAGGGTGAACTGGACCTTGGGATTGCCCTGCTCAGCGGCCAGTCCCCACCAGCGTCTGGCTTCGAGAAAATCTTTCGGCACTCCGTGCCCTTTGGCATACATCAGGCCGAGGTTATATTGACCATCGGAAAAATTCTGCTCAGCCGCTCGCCGGAACCACTTCAGGGCTTCATCAAAGTCCGCCGGGACACCGTGTCCTTTTATGTAGGCCTGACCGAGCATATTCTGTGCTCTGGCATAGCCCATTTCGGCGGCCCTGGCGGTAGTGCTTAACCGCTTCGGCAGGATTTTCCGTGATCCCTTTGCCGGTGTCGTACATACGTCCGAGCATGAAGATTGCCCGGGGGTATTTCCCCTCGGCGGCCAGGCGGAACCACTTCATCGCCTCGGCATAGGATTTTTTGACTCCCTTGCCATGGTAATAGCTCATTCCCAGGCGATAATGGGATTGCACCATTCCGGTCATCTGTGCGCCCCTCTGGATTTTCCTGTGTTTGGTGTTGTCATTCTTGCAGCCTCTGCGTTCATTATCTTAATAAATCGGCATTATACACGACAAGCTGCTCGTTTGGCAGAGGGAATAAATATAACACAGAAATTGTTCATTGACTCTAATTGGTTAAAATGGTCAAATTAGATTTGTTGTTTATTGTTCCATCACGCTAGTAAAAACTATGGACTTTAGTCCAAGCCTTTCAGGTGCTACTCATATTTCGTCATTCCCGCGAAGGCGGGAATCCAGTGTTTTTATGAAGCGTGGATCCCCGCTTTCGCGAGGATGACGGTCTTTGACCT
>JAADGW010000187.1 GCA_013152145.1 Deltaproteobacteria bacterium | reverse complement strand
AAGGATATAAAAGATGGTATTTCCTCACATAGATCCAGTCATTTTCAGTATCGGTCCGCTTGCTGTCCGTTGGTACGGGTTGATGTATCTGCTGGGCTTTGTCGGTGGCTATTTTGTGATGTGCCATGTTGCCCGATTCCGGAATTTGCCGATCAGCAAAGAAGAAATTTCTGATCTGTTGTTCTATGCCGTCCTCGGAGTTGTCGCCGGCGGTCGGCTCGGTTATGTTCTGTTTTACAATACCGGTTACTACCTGTCGCATCCGTTGCAGATATTTTATGTCTGGGAGGGGGGGATGAGCTTTCACGGTGGCTTGCTCGGTGTGCTCACCGTGTTGCTGATCTATTCCCGCAAGCATAAATTTTCTTTGTTGATGGTTGCCGACCTGGCGGTTGTTGCCGTTCCGATCGGTCTCGGTTTCGGCCGCATCGGTAACTTTATCAACGGCGAGCTCTGGGGTCGGGTTACGACCCTGCCCTGGGGGATTGTCTTTCCCGGCGCGGGTGCGGCACCACGGCACCCCAGCCAGCTGTACGAGGCGGTTCTGGAAGGGTTGGTCTTGTTTATCATCTGCTACAGCCTGCATCGAAGGAGGGTCCGTTATGGTGTGGTTGTCTACAGCTTCCTGTTATTCTACGGACTGTTCCGCTTTCTGGTTGAGTTTGTTCGTCAACCGGATGCCCAACTCGGGTTCCTCTGGGGGGGGGCGACGATGGGGCAGCTGTTGTCGCTGCCGATGATCCTGGCCGGCGGTGCCGGTCTCTACTGGGTGTTGAAAAGGACTCCGCATGAACAGCATTGAAGGTATTATCTTTGACTGTGATGGAGTCCTGTTTGCAAGCCGAGAGGCCAACCTGGCTTATTATAATCGGATTCTGGGAAAGTTCTCCTATCCTCCGGTCTTGCCCGAGCAGGAGAAGCGAGCCGATCTCTGTCATACGGCCAGTTCCCCGGAGGTTTTGAGAGCACTGGTGAAGCCGGAGGACCTACAACCGGCGCTGGACTACGCCGCCACCCTTGACTATCGGGAATTTATTCCATACATGCAGCCGGAACCGGATCTGGCCTTTGTCCTGGGAGAGTTGTCGTGCCATTATCCCTTGGCGGTGGCAACAAACCGGGGTACGAGTATCGAACCGATTCTGGAACATTTTGGCGTTGAGCAGTTTTTCAGCGTCGTTATCACCAGCTGCGACGTAGAACGGCCGAAACCGGCACCCGATATGTTGCTGCTGGCCTCCAGCCGGCTTGGCCTGGCTCCGGAAAATTGTCTTTTTATCGGTGATTCAGAGCTTGATCAACGGGCAGCGGAGGAAGCAAAGGTTCATTTTGCCGGTTATGGTGGGCTCGTCTCTGAAGGGCTGTCGCTACGGAATCATCTTCAGTTACTCGATCATCTGCCCGCACCGGAGAAATAAAAACAGGGAGCCGGTGGCTCCCTGTTTGAGTGACGACAGCTGTTTTTTTAATGGAGATGTTTGGTCATCTCCAGAATGTTGACCGACCCCTCTCTAAGATATTTGACCTGGTCCATCAGCTTGAAAATGATCGGGATACCACGCCCGCTTTCGTCAGTCTCTTTGACTTTTAATTTTGCCAACTGCTGAATATCAAAACCGTGTCCCTGATCAAAAACTCTGATGATCAAGTCTTCGTCTGAAGCAGAAATCGAAACCCGGACTTCCTTGGTCGGGTCGCCGGCGTTAGCGTGGCAGATGGCGTTGGCCAGGGCTTCTGTCAGGACCAGATTGAGATGGTAAGCGAGCTCTTCACGGTCCCCCTGGTAATGGCCGAGGGTGTGGGCCAGACTCTCCCCGATCTTGCCGATCATACCAAGGTACTTGGTTTGATTCGGGACAGTAATGTCGACGTCAATCTGCTCTGACATTTGTTTATTCCCTGCGCATGTTCTGAGCTGGAAATCTTAGAAGCTCTCTAATGCTTCTTCGGACGAGGGGAAAATTTCAAAGACCCGGTGTAATCTGGTCAATTCAAACATTGATCGAACCTGGGGTTGCAGGCAGCAGAGTTTAAGGCTTCCTTCGCGGGCACTGGCATTTTTAAATCCGGAAACCAGCGCACCGAGCCCTGAGGAATCAACGAATCTGACTTCGGACAAGTCGATGAGCAGATTGCACTTGCCCTCATCAAACAATTGCAGCATCTGCTCTTTCAGGTCACCGCTGTTGTGAGCGTCCATCCGCTCTTCCTGGACCTCAATTCTGACGATTTCATTCTGTTCTGAAATATTCAACCGCATGAACTCCTCCTTATACAGTTATTGGCGTATTGATCGATCTTGGCAGACATTATACCTCATTTCTCTTGAGGATAGCATGTCGCTGTTGACTGGGGTCATTTCAAAACCTTCATCACCACCAGGGTGATGTCGTCTTTGAAGTGGCGCAAACCGGTAAAAATGCGGACTTGATCCATGATCCGATCGATCAGCTCCTGCGGTGCCAGTTCCGCACATTCGCAAAGCAGTTTGTCGAGCCGGTCAATCCCAAAGAAATTGCCGTTGCTGTCTTCTGCTTCGACGATGCCATCGGTATACAGCAGCAGGATGTCGTCAGTCTCAAGTCGGGTAGATTTCTGTTCAAAATCAACGTGTGGCTTGATGCCGAAGATCAGACCTTCGGCATCAAGATGATCGATGGATCTGCTCCGGCTGCGCCAGAGCAGCGGGTTGTTGTGGCCGGCGTTGCCATAACTCAGTTTGTGGTCCTCCGGGTCATATTGCAGGTAGAACATGGTGACGAACAGGTCGGAGCAGTCCATGTTGTCGAAGAAAAATTTGTTCAATGAGCGAAGCATTTTTGCCGGTTGTTTGAGGTCGCTGACACGGGCGTGAATAAAGGTCCGGGTCTCCGCCATAATCAGTGCAGAGCCGATATTGTGACCGGAAACATCAGCGATGATCAAGTCGATTTCCGATTCATTACGTTGAATACAATCGTAATAATCGCCGCCGATCTGGTGGGCGGGGACACAGAGTCCGGCAATGGTAAATTCTTTCATTTCCGGTAAACTTGCCGGCAGCAGACTTCGTTGAATATCCTTGGCAATCTGCATCTCATGTTCCTGCTCACGAACCTCAAGCAGGCTTTGCAGCTGTTTGTCATTGCGCCAGGCGATGGCGATCTGGCCGGCGAGGTTTTCGAACAGGGCGATAAATTCTTCGGTGAAGATGCCCTTGACCGTGCGGGAAAAAGCTGAAAGGACGCCGACCGGTTCACCTTCGAGGATGATCGGTGTGTGCGCCAGGCAGGTAATCCCTTCGCGATGAATGATCTCTGCCGAGGTCTCTTTATCGAGAAAGTCGGTGTCGTTGACGATAGTCGTCACGTTGGAAAGGAACGCCTGACCGATATAGGTCTCCATGTTCAGATTCCGCTCCGATTGCCCGAAGTGGATTGAAGACATTCCCTGCTGGCTTTTGACGACCAGGGTCATGGTTTCCTCTTCCAGAAAACGGATAACGCAGAGATCAAA
>JAADGW010000222.1 GCA_013152145.1 Deltaproteobacteria bacterium | reverse complement strand
AAAACCACAACTCTCTACTCGGCCCTGAGTGAGATCAACTCGCGGGAACAGAATATCATCACGGTTGAGGATCCGATCGAATATCAACTCCCCGGGGTCGGCCAGATTCAGGTGAATCCGAAGATCGACCTGACCTTTGCCCGGGGCTTACGCTCGATTCTGCGTCAGGATCCGGACGTGATCATGGTTGGTGAAATCCGTGACGGGGAAACGGCGAAGATCGCCGTGCAGGCGGCCTTGACCGGGCACCTGGTGTTTTCCACTCTGCACACCAATGATGCCGCGGGCGCTCTGGCCCGGTTGGTGGAGATGGGCGTTGAACCCTTCCTCGCAGCTTCGGCGCTGGTCGGGGTTCTGGCCCAGCGGCTGGTGCGGACCATTTGTCCGCATTGCCGGATGAGCTATCGGCCCGAGGAAAAGCTGCTGCTGGAGCTGGCGGAAGGCAGCAAACTGCCGGATGGCGCCACCTTTTACCGGGGGCGTGGCTGCAGCCACTGCATGAAGGTCGGCTATCTCGGCCGGACCGGGCTGTACGAGTTGCTCGAAGTGACCGATCCGATCCGGCGGCTGGTGACCGACAATGCCGATGCCGCGACCATCCGTCAACAGGCTCTGAAACTGGGGATGCGCCCACTGCGCCAGGCCGGTCTGGCCAAGGTTCTGGCCGGGAAGACCACGGTGGAAGAGGTCCTGCGGGTCACCCAGGAGGAGGTTTAAGGGGTGGCGCTTTACGAATATAATGCCCTCGACGGCCAGGGACGTCAGCAGCGCGGTGTGGTTGAAGCCCTGGGGCAGAAGGCGGCCGGCCGCAAGCTGCGTGAGCAGGGGCTGTTCCCGACCCGCTTGGTCGTGGCCGGCCATAGCCGGGAGACCGGCCGGAAACCTTTATTCAAACGTGTCGATACGCTGCAGCTGGGGGTTGCCACGCGACAACTGTCGACCATGCTGACGGCCGGTATGCCGCTCGACGAGGCCTTGGCCACGGTTGCCGAACAACAGCCGGGGGCGCTCGGACCGGTGTTGAGCCGTATCCGCGATGATATCCTGCAGGGCAGCGCATTGCATCTGGCGCTGCAGGCCCAGCCACGAATTTTCCCGCCGCTTTACACCAACATGGTCAGGGTCGGAGAGGCCAGCGGGACGCTTGACAAAGTGTTGTTGCAGTTAGCTGAATTTATGGATGAACAGGCTCGCTTCAGTGCCCAGTTTCGTGCGGCGTTGACCTATCCGTTTCTGATGTTTCTGGTCGGCAGCGGAGTTCTGATGTTTCTGATGACCTTCGTCGTTCCGAAGATCACCCGCATGCTCAAGGACATGGACCAGGCTTTGCCGCTGCCAACCCTCTGGCTGATGTCGCTCAGCGGTTTTCTGGCCGCTTACTGGTGGTTGCTGGCGCTGTTGGCGCTGTTGCTGTTCTGGTTCGCCCGGCGTTACACGTTGACCAGCCGGGGGCGGCTCTGGTTTGATGAGATCAAGTTCCGGCTGCCGCTGCTCGGACCGCTGAGCCTGCAGAACGCCACGGCCCGTTTTGCCCGCACCACGGCGACCTTGTTGCGCAGCGGTGTGCCGTTGTTGACAGCGTTGGAGATTGTTCAGGGGCTGATGGGCAATAATTATCTGCAGCAGGCGCTTGAGGTGGTCCGCGACAAGGTGACCGAGGGTGCCGGCCTGGCTGAGCCGCTGCGCGAGGCGCAGGTGTTTCCGGGGATGTTGTCGCAGATGGCCGCGGTCGGCGAACGGAGCGGCGAACTGGACGGCATGTTGATCAAGGTTGCCGAGATTTACGAGCACCAGGTGCAGACCCGTCTGAACAGCCTGATGGCCCTGCTGGAACCGTTGATGATTCTGGTGATGGGGTCAGTGGTCGGCTTCATTGTTCTGGCGGTGTTGCTGCCGATTTTTCAGGCCAGTCAGGGGCTGGGCTGAGCCGGGGAGAGAAAGAATGAACCGTATATTAAAATCCGGGCAGCGTGGTTTTACGCTGATTGAAATCATGGTCGTGGTGGTGATTCTGGGGATTCTGGCCGGGCTGGTGATTCCGCGCCTGCTGGATGAGCCGGAAAAGGCCCGCCGGACTTCGGCGGCAACCCAGATCCTCAGCCTCGAAGAAGCCTTGGGGATGTTCAAGCTGGATAACGGTTTCTATCCGTCGACCGAACAAGGCTTGCAGGCGCTGGTGACAAAACCGACCAGCGGCCGGATTCCGAGCCGTTACAAAGCGGGAGGTTATATTAAAAAAATCCCTCTCGATCCCTGGGGGCAGGAATACCGTTATCTTTCTCCGGGGGCACACGGAGATTTTGACCTTTTTTCCTACGGACCCGATGGTGAATCGGGCGGAGAAGGTGACGATGCCGATATCGCCAACTGGCAACTCAATTAGTGTCACCTGTGACCACGGTGTCGACAGCGTCGAGACCCCGGCTGGATGACCGGATCAGTCGCCGGGGGCACGGAACCCGCCGGTTTTACCCTGATCGAATTGATGGTGGTGGTCAGCCTGCTGGCGCTGGTCGGTCTGCTCAGTCTGCCACTGATGATGAATCAAGGTGACAGTGCCGAACGACGCAGTCTCCGGCAGGTGGCGGGGGTGGTCAAGCAGTTGTATAACGAAGCTGTCCTGACCCGCGACGAGTATCTGCTGACGTTTGATTTTGATCGCAACAGCTTGCGGGCGTATCGTCTGCGGTCCAAAGGTGAGCTGAATGAAAAGGAGCGTTTCGGCAAGGAGGTGACTTTGTCCCCGCTGCACTTACGACAGGTTGATGTCGAGGGACGGGGCAGTTTTCGCCGCGGCCGGGTTTCAGTGCGGATTTTCCCCCTCGGCTGGATGGAGCAGACCCGGGTGGTGCTGGTGTCCGAGGATGGCAAGCTGATCCAACTTACTTTTTCTCCGCTGACCGGAACGACGAAGATTGAAGATGTGCACCAGACGTTGCAATAAGGGTTTTTCGCTGCTTGAGGTGATGATTGCGCTGGCGATTGTCTCCATCGCCCTGGTGACCCTGCTCGGTTTATCGAACCGGACGATCCAGGTTCAGGAGCGGGTGCAGAAGCTGACCCGGGCCACCCTGCTGGCACAGCAGTTGATGAGTGAACAGGAACTGCAATCCCCCGCGCAGCAGAACTGGGAAACCCGGGAAGACGTTTTTGCCGCACCTTTCGAAGAATTCCGCTGGCAGATCAGTTATCAGGATACCCTGTTCAACAAGGTCAAGCAGGTTACCGTTACGGTTCTCTGGGGAGCCGCGGAAAAGAACGAAATGGTTGAGCTGGTTTCCTTTCTGCCGCAGGAGACTCGCCGATGAAAAATGCGGTCCGCGGATTCACACTGATTGAGGTGCTGCTGGCAATTCTTATCGGCTCCCTGTTGCTGACGACCATTTACGGCATTTTCAGTTCCGTGAGCAATGTCCGCAATCAGCTGGAACGGGAAGGCGAGGCTTTTCACCAGGTACGGATCTTTTTCGACCGGATCGGCGGCGAGCTGAGCAGC
>JAADGW010000152.1 GCA_013152145.1 Deltaproteobacteria bacterium | reverse complement strand
AGGCGACGCAGTTCGTTGATTACCGGCCGGTACATCGGTGGCGGACCGACGACCACCGCACAGCAATTGTCGGCATCAATCTGAAGATCGGTCAGCAGTTTGGTAATCAAGCCGGTATCGCCAGCGTAGCAGGAGGTCGCCGGGAGCTGATCGACGGTGTAGCGGCAGCTGAACCGGTCGCTGATCTGCCAACCGGGCAGCTCGTCACGAAACATCAGGTCGACCGGTGAACGGGCACCGTAGAAGATATGTACGGCAGCAAATTCCGTGGTTCTGTCCTGACAGTACTGGATCAATGAACGCAGTGGCGCCAGCCCGCAGCCTCCGGCGATCAGCAACAGCTGTTTACCGTGCAGTCCGTCCAGTTGAAACGGGCGGCCGTAGGGACCGCGGATACCGAGCTGCGCGCCCGGTTGCAGCTGGTGCAGGGCGGACGTTCAAGCGGCCGACTTTGCGGACGCCGAGTTCGAAATATCCCTGCCGGGTCGGAGAACTGGCCACCGAGATCGGCGCCTCGGTCAGGCCCGGGATCGACACTTGCACGAACTGTCCCGGTTGATGTTCCAGTTCGCTGCCATCGCATAGTTGCAGACGGAACAGCTTCTCCTGCGCGGTCAGTGTTTGCACCTCCAGCAGTGTGCAGGGACGCGGGGCATAGATGGATTCAGGGTTTGATTGCGGCATCACAGGCTCCAGAATGGATGAAACCATCTATACTACCCCAAGGTATCGACGCTGCAAAGCATCAGAGTTGCCGGCGTTCCATCAGCGCTTCGACCAGCAGGCCGGTCGGGATCGCCAGGGTCACGGTGAGGATCGCCCGGCTGAGAGTGAACGGCCAGCCGAGAAAGCCGACTTCGATCGGAATCATCTGCAGCTTGACGGCATAACTGGTCAGCACGATGGTGATGACCGCCCAGCGGGCGCCCTGCTTCTGGAGGCTCATCAACAGCGGAAAGATGATGTAAGCCGGGCCGATCAGCAGGGTGCCGCAGAGCGCCGCAACCAGCAGCCCTTTAATCCCGCCTTCGCGGCCGAGCAGCCGGACGATCAGCTCGCGGCTGATCCAGACCTGCAGCAGACCGACCAGGCCGAACACGGCGACAATCAACAACAGTACCGAGGCGAACGTCCCGGCTCCCATCGCCAGTGCGTTGCCCGCTCGTTCGGGAGCGACTGCAAAGGCCCAGAGATACAGGGCGACGGTCACCAGCAGCAGCCACTGACTGCGGATCAGGGTCCGAATCATAACAGCAGCCCCAGCAGCAGGCCGCAGAGTATGGCGACGATAAAGCTGATGCCGTTGCGCAGCAAGGCGAAACGGCCGCCGAAGGTCTGGGCCTCGAACGGCAGGGTGATGATGCCGACCGAAATCCAGCTGAGAATAAAGGCGGCGACGGCCGGTGGCCAAGCCCCGGCGGCGATCAGCGAGCCGGCCAGCGGATAGGCGGCCAGCGGCGGGCCAATGGCGATGGCTCCGGCCGCGGCACCGATCAGCAAAGCCAGAAAGCCGCTCGATTCACCCAGCCATTTACTGACCAGTTGCGGCGGCAGAAATTCCTGAAACAGGCCGACCAGGCCGAAAATTGCGACCAGTAACGGCAGCAGTTTGATTAATGATTGTCCGGCAATTTTCAGTGATTGCCGACTCTTCTGCGGGTTGATCGAGAAGAAAACCAAGTAGGCGCTGCCGATCAGCAGCAGGTAAATAAATCCAACAAGAAGCATGAAAATCGGCCTGTGATGTTGTTGTTCGATGATTTGTGCAGTATTCTACTGTAAATAAGCGGTAGCGTACAATAATTCAAAATAAAATGTCAGCTTGACAGAGCAGAGTAGTCGTGTATAATCGTGACCGATTTGGTAACAAATAACCCGATTAGCAAAAAAGGAGAGGACCCTATGAAGAAATTTGTCTGTACGATCTGCGGTTATGTTCACGAGGGGAATTGTCCCCCGGAGATTTGCCCACAGTGTAAGGCCCCGGCCTCAAAATTTGTTGAGCAGGACACCTCTATCGCCCTGCAGTGGGCCGACGAGCACCGCATCGGCGTGGCCAAGGATGTTGATCCCGAGATCATTGAAGGGCTGCGGATGAACTTCACCGGTGAGTGTACTGAAGTCGGTATGTACCTGGCGATGAGCCGTCAAGCTGACCGTGAAGGCTACCCGGAGATCGCCGAAGCCTACAAGCGGATCGCCTGGGAAGAGGCTGAGCATGCCGCCAAGTTCGCCGAGCTGCTCGGTGAAGTTGTGGTTGCCGACACCAGAGAAAACCTCAGAGTCCGTGTCGCCGCCGAGCATGGTGCCTGTCAGGGCAAGAAAGATATTGCCACCAAGGCCAAGCAGCTCAATCTGGACGCCATCCACGATACCGTCCACGAAATGTGCAAAGACGAGGCTCGTCACGGCTCAGCATTTGCCGGTCTGCTGAAGCGTTACTTCGGCGAGTAAGATTTTCAGAATAAAACCAAAAGGCTCTCCGCAAACGGAGGGCCTTTTTTAGTTCCAATATTTATTTGTTGAAAAGAGACTCTTCCGCTGACTTTGCAGCCGGAGTCTCCACGGAGACAAAGCGGCGAATCCCGGCAGTGTCCGAGACAGGTCTTATTCAGAGGCGATCACATCCGCAGGGTTGCGACCAGCCGTTGTGGTTTGAGCAAAAGATCGAGTGCCGCCAGGATGTCTGAAACAACCAGATCGGCAGCCAGAATCGCGTCGATGGCCGCCCCTTCTGCCTGAACGATTACCATGCCCAGTCTTGCGGCTTTGAGCATGAGTTGATCGTTGCGGCCATTGCCGACAGCGACAACCGTCTGCGCTCCGAGCTCTTCAATGTAGCGAAGTTTGGCCTCTTTTTGCGCCTCGCCAGGGATGATCGCCGTTTCACAGGGGACAGCGGTCATCTCTCGGCCAACACTGCCGAACGTATCCGCCGTGATAACATGAATCTGCAGCTGTTTTGACAGCAGCAGCAAACGTTCCCGCACCCCGGTTATCAGCTCACCATCACAGGCGAGAGTCCCGTTGAAATCGAGAACCAGATCCTTGAGGCATAGCTCCGTACTCCCCGGTAGCTCTATCCGCAGCATTTTGTCAGCCCTTTTCTGCTGAATTGATCAGCGCAGGTTCGATGCTCTGTTATCAACAAAGCGGTTCGTGTTACAGGGCCGGACGGCATCACGGCTGACGCTCTTATCCGACCCGTGGACAGCTGATTTTTTACAGTTCTTCCAGTAACTTATAATACTCTTTCAGAGTCCGGAACGACTCGAGTGTGACTTGAAACAAGACCCAGCTCAGAATCAGTATCCCGATGCTGAGTCCGATTTTCCATGCCAGGGAGGTTTTCGGCCGCCACCAGATCAAGGGTAAGGCCAGCGGCCCGACGCTGAGAAGAGCAAAGACAATAAAGGAGGTTTTAAAATACCATTGCGGCGTCTCTTTTGCCGGGTGACGGGGAGGAGACTTGACCAGAAATTCACCGCAATGTTTACATTTTATCGCCTCGTCTTGAATACCCTCAGCACAGAAAGGACATTTTTTCATTTTCAACTCTTTTCAAAAAGCGGCCAGCCGGCAAAATCGACCATATTGCAACTGCGGTTGTCTTTTCCGCAGAAAATCCCCGCCCGGATTCCCCGCTCCGCCAACCGATATGCTGCCTGCCGAACCATCAGGTAACCCGGTTTTGCGGGTTGCCGTCCTGATAAGCTTTAAGGTTGGCTACGGCAATTGTGAGCAGCCGCCGCCGCGCCTCCTCCGTCGCCCAGGCGATATGGGGAGTGATGAAACAGTTCGGCGCATCCACTAACGGGTTATCCTCGCTCGGCGGTTCGCTGGAGAGGACATCGGCGGCAAAACCACCGAGATAACCTTCATTCAGGGCGTCGGCAACGGCGGTTTCATCCACCAGGTCCCCACGGCCGGTATTGATCA
>JAADGW010000233.1 GCA_013152145.1 Deltaproteobacteria bacterium | reverse complement strand
ATCCAGACTGTCGACATCCCGACGGTGACCGGGCAGGATACGCCGATCCCGCAGCTCTGTCATCCGGCACAGGCTGCTACAGTAGGCACCGTAGTTATCAAAACGGCCGGAAAAAGTGTCGAGATCGATGTCAAGCAGCGGGGCCTGAAATATGCCGCGCAGCAGAACATCACCGGTGACAGCCCAGTCCTCGCCGAGATAGACGAGGTCGCTCTGTGAATGACCGGGACAGCTCAAAAAAGAAAGGCCTAACTGCTCCAGCACAGAGGTTTCCTCAACCACCTGGTAGTGCTGTGGAAAAGTCGAAAACCCCCTCGTCATCCACCGTCTGACGAAATCGCTCGACATAACAGGCGTCGAAACCCATCTCCTGCAGCAACCCCTCAATCGCCTCCAGACGCCTGTGGTGATATTTGATCTTCAGCGCGTCCTTGCGTGGCAGATAGATCTCGGCGGAGGAATGTTGACTCAGGTAATCAGCCAGTCCGTAATGATCAACATGACAGTGGGTGATGAAGACGTGCCGAAGACGATCCAGATCGACATTCTCCTTAAGGCAGGCCAGCGCCTGCGCAGTGGGGGGGCCGGTGTCGAAGAGGATCAGTTCGCCATCAACCTCGGCGGTGTAGATATGAACTTCACCGACCACGTATGGCGTTATAACCGTGTGCTGCTGCATCAATCTGCACCTGGAGTGCGGGCGACCCGAGGGGCCGCCCGCCCCGTTTATCAAAAGAGGTACTTTTCCCCGTCAAGCGTAGCTTTGGCCAGCGTGCGCTTGGCTTGCAGCAGACCGCTGGCGTCGTACTTGGCAAACCGGCGGACACCACTTAGAATCATGGTCAGAGTGTCACCTTCCTCGATGTAAAATGCACCCTTTTTCGCTGCAGTTCCGACGACTTCTGTAGCGTTGAAGGCACAGACTTTGACCGCTGCCTGCAACAATTCACGCTTCGCTTCACTGGCGGCAGCGTACCCCTTCTCGGCCCGCAGTACTGCGCTCTCGAGAGCGAAAATCTGAATCGCCATATCGGCTGCGGCCAGCAGAACTTCCTGTTCATCGGCAATCCGGTCCATAAACTTCTGGACACCGGCGCCGGCCAGAATCAGGAACAGGGTCTTCAGATTTTTCAGCAGCGCTTTCTCCCGCTCGAACGGGATGCTGTCGTCGATTTCTTCGAAGGAGGGCGTCATCAGCGCTTCGAAGGCTTTCATCGCCTCCTGCTGCAACGGCAGTTCACCCTTCATCGATTTGCGCAGGATCATCCCCGGAATCAACAGCCGGTTAATCTCGTTGGTGCCTTCGAAGATCCGGTTGATCCGCTCATCGCGATAGTAGCGCTCGGCCGGATATTCGCTGATAAAACCGTAACCACCGTGAATCTGCAGGACTTCGTCGACGGTACGGGCCAACACTTCGCTGCAGTAAACCTTGGAGATCGCACACTCCGGGGCGTATTCTTCAATCCCCTTCAGGTATTCCTCATAGTAATTGTCGATCCCTTTTTCGATCGTTGCCAGTTTACCGTCGAGCAGGCCGGCCAAACGGTAGACCAGGGATTCGGCGGCAAAAATATCGGCACTCAGATCAGCAATCTTTTCCTGAATCGCACCGAACGAACCGATTGTTTTGCCGAACTGCTTGCGTTCATTCGCGTATTTGACCCCTTCGATCAGCGCCATTTTCGCCGCACCGGTCACCCCGGCACCGAGCTTGAAGCGGCCGACGTTGAGAACGTTAAAGGCGATTTTATGCCCTTTGCCGATCTGTCCCAGCACATTTTCGACCGGCACCTTGCAGTTATCGAGAATAATCTGCGTCGTCGAAGACCCCTTGATACCGAGCTTTTTCTCCTCGGCACCCACGGTCAGACCTTCGAAATCACGCTCGACCAGAAAGGCGGTAAAATGCTCCTTGTCGATCTTGGCAAAGATGGTGTAGAGCTGAGCAAACGAACCATTGGTGATGAACTGCTTGGTGCCGTTGAGCAGATAATGCTTGCCGTCTGCGGAGAGGGTGGCCGTCGCGCTGGCACCGAGGGCGTCACTGCCGGAGCCCGGTTCAGTCAAGCAATAGGCTGCTATCCACTCGCCGGAAATGATCTTTCCCAGGTATTGCTGTTTCTGTGCCGGTGTACCGTAATAGACCAGCGGCAAAGTGCCGATACCGGTATGACAGGCGAAGGCGACGGAAAAGGATCCCGCCGCCGCAATCTTTTCACCGACCAGCATACTGGTTGCCTTGTCGAGTTCGAGGCCGCCGTATTCCTCCGGCGCATCGATCATCAGCAGGCCCAGCTCACCGCACTTCTGCATCCCCTCGACAACCAGATCGAAATTCTGATTATCGATTTCCTCGATATGCGGAACAATCTCGTTTGCCACAAATTGCTCAGTCGTCTCGGCAATCTGTTTCTGCTCGTCGGAAAACTCCTCGGGAGTAAAAATCTCGTCGCAGCCGACCTCGGTGACCAGATATTCGCCGCCTTTATAAATATGTTCACTCATATTTCACCTCTTAAAAATATTGTTTTGATGGGACGGGACACAGCTCGTCGCTACAGTTTTTCGAAAATCCCGGCCGCCCCCATGCCGCCGCCGATACACATCGACACCATACCGTACCTGGTATCCCGCCGACCCATTTCCGCCAGCAAGGTCGCCGACAGTTTGGCTCCGGTGCAACCGAGCGGGTGACCGAGCGCAATCGCGCCACCATTGACATTGATGATTTCCGGATTCAGGCCGAGTTCGCGAATCACCGCCAGCGATTGTGCAGCGAACGCCTCGTTCAACTCGATCAGATCGATATCACTCTGCTGCAACCCGGCCATTTTCAGTACGGCTGGAATCGCTTCGATCGGACCGATGCCCATGATTTCCGGTGGCACACCCTTGACCGCAAACGCGACGAAGCGGGCGATCGGATCGATGGTGAGTTTTTTCAGATAGTCCTCTGAGACCACCAGTACCGCTGCCGCGCCATCGGTCATCTGCGACGAATTTCCGGCGGTAACCGTGCCACCCAGCTTGAAGGCCGGTTTCAATCCGGACAGGCCGGCCAGCGTGGTGTCACTGCGCACCCCATCATCGACGGTCACGGTTTCGCGTTGTTTTTTCAGTTTATTGCCGGCCAGTGCGACCAGCTCGATGTCGACCGGGATGATTTCATCACTGAAGCGGCCGGCTTCGATCGCGGCGGCGGCTTTTTGATGACTGGCCAGGGCGAAAGCATCCTGATCCTCGCGGTTGACGGCATATTTTTCCGCTACCAGTTCGGCGGTGATGCCCATCGAGGCGTAGCTTTCCGGCCAGCTGGCCACCAACGACGGGTTGGCGCTGTACTTGTTGCCACCCATCGGCACCAGTGACATCGACTCGGCCCCGCCGGCGATAATACAGTCGGAAAAACCGGCCATGATCCGCTCGGCGGCACTGGCGATGGTCTGAATGCCGGAAGAGCAGAAGCGGTTGACGGTCTGCGCCGGGACCTGATAAGGGAGCCCGGCTTTCAGTGCCGCGGTGCGCGCAAAGTTCATTCCCTGCTCACCCTCCGGAAAAGCACAACCGATGATGACGTCGTCGACTTCAGCGGCATCGATACCGGTCCGTTCGACCAGTCCGGCAATCGCTGCCGCCGCCAGATCGTCGGGACGCATATCTTTGAACTTGCCTTTTTTTGCCCGGCAGCCGGGAGTTCGATAGGCTGCCAGAATGTATGCTGATTTCATGCTGTCCTCCACTATGTCGTTACCGTGGGTGGTTCAATAATCATCCCCGGTATGCGTTTTAATTGCGTAGCGGCTTGCCTTTTTTGAGCATATGCTGAATCCGCTCGGCGGTCTTTTTGTTGCCACA
>JAADGW010000091.1 GCA_013152145.1 Deltaproteobacteria bacterium | reverse complement strand
TGAGGCAGGAGCCCGGTGCGGTAATTCCGCACGCCGGGATCTGTGCGGGGGGCGCCGGGTAACCGGTGTCCCTACCGCGACTGCTGTTGGCCGTTGGTGGCCATCTGTGTGAGCTTATCGATGCCTCGATGCAGACCGTTATCGTAGTTTTTACGAATTTATAATTCCAACAACACCGACCCGTTCTTTTCTTTGCGAATTCTCCGCTGTCAGTATAGCCGAGTGTTGATTTTAGTCATCCCGTCCCAGTGCTCTTCCGACGATAGGCCGCAGATCAGGGCATAAAAGCCAAAGGCAGACTTGACCCCTTAGAGAGAGGCTTTTTTTGTTGAAGTCAGGGGGCGGGCGCGGACGGGACATGGAATGTTGTGTCAGCCCGGCTGGTTGCGCGAGGAGCGGCACAGCTCCCGTCCCAGGATTGCCAGTTTGCGTTCAGTTCCCCAGCGGTAGCCGCCGATGCCACCGTCGCCGCGCAGTACCCGGTGGCAGGGGATCAGGTAGCCGATCGGATTGTTGCCGATGGCCGTGCCGACGGCGCGTGCGGCATTCGGTTGTCCCAGTTGCTTTGCCAGAAAACCGTAGCTGGTGACGGACCCTGGCGGGATCTGCAGCAGAGCATTCCAGACCTTGAGCTGGAAATTGGTGCCTTTGAGCAACAGCGACAGGGACGAAGGGGTTTTTTGTGATTGAAAGATCTGTTCGAGCATTTTTCCGGTTGTTACGCGATCTTCGTTGATCCGGGCGTGCGGCCAGGCTTTCTGTAACCGCTGCAGAGCAATTTCGGCTTCCCCGGGGGCGACGAACTCCAGTCGGCAGACGCCGCGCGCGGTCAGCCCGAGCAGGCAGCTGCCGAATGGTGTTGTGTGAATACCGTAGCTTATCTGCACTCCGGCGCCGCCGGTTTTGTACTCTCCCGGGGTCACCGCCTCAACCGTGATCAGCAGGTCGTGCAGTCGGCTCGGACTGCTCAGGCCGACGGCAAAGCTGGTCTCCAGCACTGAAGTTGATTGGCGCAGCAGTTGTTTGGCGTGTTCGCTGGTCAGGTGTTGCAGAAAGCGTTTCGGGCTGACCCCGGCGAAGCGTTTGAACAAGCGCTGAAAGTGACAGGGACTCAAGCCGAGCTGCCGGGCGGCAGCGTCGAGACTCGGTTGATCAAGGACCGACTTTCGAAGAAAGTCGATCGCTTTGGCGATCCGCTGATAGTCCTGATCCGGCATGGCAGATATCTCCGTTCTGATTGGTTTGAGCCTAACAGTTTGAGAATTATCGGCCAACCCGATTCTTGCGACAATCACTTGTTCTTCACCTTTGATGATGGCATAGTGCGCGGGCGATCAATGTATCGCTTGTTGTTGCGAAAGGATAAGCTGATGGTTCCATCTTCCGTTGAGAACGCCTGGCAGAATCTACCGGAAAGCAAAAAGGCGGCGGTCTGCCGTCTGTGTGCAAAGAAACAACCGTTGATTTTCACCCGTTGGGTGGAGGCCGCCGGGCTGAAAAGCTTTCGCCGTGATTCGCTGGCCAATCGAAAGGCCGGATCAGCGGCGCGGCTGGATGCGGTTTTGTTTAACGCTGAGGACGGGCATCTGGCGATGGATCTGTTGGTTGCCTATTTTACCGATCTCGCTCCGGAGGTGAACAATCAGTACCTGGATCTGCTGGAGAGTGCCGGTGATGAAGCGGCGGAGACCAAACTGAAGATCTATGCGCAACTGGCGACGCAGCATCGGGATTGGCCGTACCTTCAGCTCTATCTGGCGACAGCGCTGTGGGTTGAAGAGTTTGCGGAGGCGGATATCGCGCGGGTCGAAACTTTTGCGGCAGAGCTTGCGTCCCCGGGTGACGCACCGCAGACTGCCGGATAATAACATGACTCCGACCGCTGGCGATGGAGCCTTCTGCCGGGCGGATTGAGTCAATTATTTTGTCTCTGATCGCGTGTCGACCGATTTTTTTCTTGCACCGGACAACACTTTAGGCTAAAAAGTGCGTTCCGGTCCAAACGGTTCGGAAGCTCAGGTCCCTATCGTCTAGCCTGGCCCAGGACACCGCCCTTTCACGGCGGCGACGGGGGTTCGAATCCCCCTGGGGACGCCAAATATGAAGAGAGTCCCTTTGCTGAAAAGCAGAGGGGCTCTTTTTCGTTGGAGTCAGGGGGATTCGAAGCGCAATGAGCGCTGACTTAATGTCAGAACAGCGGCCAGGGACGGCCGCGTCAGCGAATGAAGGGGAGCCGACGCAGGAAGCCGCGTGATGCGGGTGACGAAGTGGGCGAATCCCCCTGGGGACGCCAAATATGAAAAGAGCCTCTTTGCTGAAAAAGCAGAGGAGCTCTTTGCGTTTTTCAGCCGGAATCACGGGTAGCCGTGTTAGGCTGAGGCGAAATTTTCTATTCCATCTAATAATCTATTCAGTCGAGAAATTCCATGGACGTTGAAATATTTTCCGATGGTGCCTGTTCCGGAAATCCCGGTCCCGGGGGTATGGGACCATCCTCCGTTACGGAAAGCACGTGAAGGAACTTTCCGGGTTTGAGCCGGAAACCACTAACAACCGGATGGAACTGCTTGGAGCAATCGCCGGTCTTGAGGCGCTCAAACGCCCCTGCAAAGTCCGTTTAGTGACCGATTCCCAGTACCTGGTCAAAGGGATGACCGAGTGGGTTGAGGGGTGGCAGCGCAAGGGGTGGAGAAATTCAAAAAAGGAAGCGGTTGCCAACCGGGATCTCTGGGAGCGCCTGCTCGAGTCGGCGGCGCAGCACCAGATCGATTGGCAGTGGGTGAAGGGGCACGCCGGTCATGCCGAAAACGAGCGCTGCGATGAACTGGCCCGTGCGGCGATCGCGTCACATCTTACGGATTGATGGTGGCGCGGATGTTTATCCTGCGGGATCACACTGCCGGTTTTTTTTCATAGTTCATTCCTTTTGTCGACCAATATGGTAATATTCGCAGGGACGTACCGTTTTTAGTGGATTGATTTTTAACGTTGGTTGGAGACTCTCTTGCCCGCTGTTGACGTGACAACGACATCGACTGCGACCGCCGTCGCTTATTCTGCCCCCCCCACGTTTGAAGGTTTTCTGACCCTTGGCCTGTACGTCCTGATCGCTACGGGCCTTATCTTGTTGCTGTTGGTTCTGGCACGTTTTCTCGGCCAGCGGTCTTTCTCGGAGGTCAAGGGCCAGCCCTACGAGTCTGCCGTACTGCCGACCGGAGATTCCCGTCTGCGGCAGGCGGTTCCTTTCTATCTGGTCGCGATTTTCTTTATTATTTTTGACCTCGAGGCGATTTTTGTCGTGTCCTGGGCGGTCGCTTACGACCTGCTCGGCTGGGCCGGTTTCTGGCAGATCAGTTTCTTTATCGGGATTCTGTTTCTCGGTCTGATTTATCTCTGGAAAATGGGTGGTCTGGACTGGGGTTCGACCGCCGTGCATGAGCGGATTCCGGCCCGGAGGCGCGGATGAGTGACAAGCTGCCGCAGGGCGTCGTTCTGACCCGGCTGGACGACCTGATCAACTGGGGGCGGAAAAACAGCCTCTGGCCGATGTTCTTCGGCCTCTCCTGCTGCTTTGTCGAGATGATGACCAGCATGACCTCACGTCATGACCTGGCCCGTTTCGGAGCTGAGGTGTTGCGCGGCACTCCCCGCGAGGCCGACCTGATGATCATCTCCGGGACGCCGTTCAAGAAAATGGCGGCTTCGATCCTGCGGGTTTACGAACAGATGCCGAACCCCAAGTGGGTGATGTCGATGGGCAGCTGCTCCAACTCCGGCGGCATGTACGATGTTTACAGCGTTATCCAGGGGGTCAATCAGATCCTGCCGGTCGATGTTTATGTGCCCGGTTGTCCGCCCCGCCCGGAAGCTTTTCTGCAGGGATTGATCGAGCTGCAGAAAAAGATTGTTGCCGAGGAGCAACCGGCGCGAAAGGTCCTCGGCATGGTGGGCGGCAGTGAGGGGACCAGCGTTCCGCTTCTGATTGATGGCGTGACGAAAAGCCGTGACCCGCGCGGTCCCGGTTTCGGCAACAGCGCAATCCGCGGCAGTTCGCAGCAGCCCCCCGATTTTTTCGGTAATCGCAGTCAACAGAACTGGCGACCGCCGCAACCGCGGCAGATTTTTCCCGATAACACCGAGCAGCTCTATCGTGAACTGCAGGAGCGTTTTGCCGGGCAGGTATCTCACGATCCCCTGGCGGCCGACATGCCGGTATTGACGACCACACCGGAACTGTTGCGCGACCTGCTGCATTTTCTCAAACAGGAAGCCACTCAGAAATACCGCCGTCTGGAAGACTTGACGGCGATCGACGAGCAGCATCGTCGGCAGCCCTCCGGTCATCAGTTCACGATGGTTTATCACCTGCTCAATTTTGAAATGCCGGGATATCTGCGCATCAAGGTGCCGTTAAACGGCGAAAATCCAGAGGTACCGAGCATTACCGGCATCTGGCCCTCGGCGGGCTGGTATGAGCGGGAAGTGTTCGACATGTTCGGTATCCGTTTTAGCGAGCATGCCGATTTACGACGGATTCTGCTGCCGGTGGCCTGGGAGGGGCATCCGCTGCGCAAGGATTATCCATCGCGGGCGACCGATATGCCGCCTTTTACGGTCGATACCGCGGCAGAGTATCTCCCGCTGGAGGGTGACAAGCTGGTCCCGCTGCCGGGTGCTGACGACGGCAGCATGGTTCTCAATATGGGGCCGCATCACCCCGGCACTCACGGCGTGCTGCGTCTGGTCCTGCGGCTGCACGGGGAGGAGATTTCCGATCTTGATGTCGATCTCGGTTACCACCATCGCGGTGCGGAGAAGATCGGCGAGCGGCAGCACTGGGCTCAGTATATCCCCTACACCGACCGGATCGATTATCTCTCCGGGGTGCAGAACAACCTGTCCTATCTCCAGTCACTGGAAACCCTGCTCGGCGTTACGGTGCCCAAGCGGGCCCAGTACATCCGGGTGCTGCTCTGTGAGCTGTTCCGCATTGCCAACCATCTGGTCTGGCTCGGTTCTTTTGCCCACGATGTCGGGGCGATGACCCCGGTTTTCTACTGTTTTGAGTCACGCGAGAAGATTTTTGAGATTATCGAGATGGTCACCGGCGGGCGGATGCATCCGGCCTGGTTCCGGATCGGCGGGCTGCCCCTCGATCTGCCGGCGGGTTGGGAGCAGAAGGTCGCTGCTTTTACCGATGGCTTTGCGCGTGAAATCAACCAACTGGACAGCATGCTGACCGATGGTGCAATTTTTCGCGCCCGGACCGAGGGGGTCGGCACCGTTACGCTTGCCGAAGCCCTCGACTGGGGCTTCAGCGGGCCGAACCTGCGGGCCTGTGGCAGCAGCTGGGATCTGCGTCGCAGCATGCCTTACAGCAGTTATGAGAACTTTGATTTTGAGGTGGCAACGGCGAAAAACGGTGATTGTTTCGACCGCTACCGGGTGCGCCTCGAAGAGTTGCGGCAATCGCTGCGGATCGTCAAACAGGCGGCCGCTGAGATGCCGCCCGGTCGCTGGATGAGTGATGATTACCGCTACTGCTACCCGCAGCGGCAGGAGGGGCTGCACGATATCGAGAGTCTGATTCATCATTTTGTCAATGTCAGCAGCGGCCCGGTGGCACCGGTAGGGGAATGTTACCGGGCGACCGAGTCGAGCAAAGGGGAGTGTGGCTATTATCTGGTCAGCGACGGCGGCAGCAGTGCCTACCGCTGCCGGATCCGTACCCCCTCGTTTCCACATATGCAGGCGATGACCTGGGTGAACCAGGGGGTGCTGCTCTCTGATCTGATCGCCAATCTCGGGTCGATCGATTTCATTCTTGCCGATCTGGACAGATGATGTAGTTGATCAGAAAATATCAGCTATATTGTTTTTTGAACAATATAGCTAACATGAACGGTGTGTGCCGCGGGTAAGGGATTCTTATGGCGCAGAAAGAAAACATAGATCAGATCGGACTGCTCGACGAAGAAGAGCTGGCGGCCTTCATCCGGCATGCCGGTGAGATCGAACAGCCGCGCGAACTGGTGGTTG
>JAADGW010000057.1 GCA_013152145.1 Deltaproteobacteria bacterium | reverse complement strand
AGTCCGATGATTGGTGCCGACAGGGAGCTGAGCGGATTTATTCTGACGTTCCAGAACAACAGTGAACGGATCAAGGCGGAGCAGGCCAAGAACAAGGCGTTTGAACAGGCCTTCAGGCTCAATGAAAAATTGCGCAAGGTCAATTTGGAGATGGAGGCGAAAAACCTCGAACTGGCCGAAGCATACGAAAAATTGCAGAACAGCCAGGTGCAGATTCTGCAGCAGGAGAAGATGGCGTCGATCGGCCAGTTGGCGGCCGGGGTGGCCCACGAAATCAATAATCCGATGGGATTTATCACCAGTAACCTCGGAACCTTGGGGAAATATGTTGAGCGGATGACTCTTTTTCTGGAGCAACAGCAGGCTGTGATCTGTGAGAAAGTGGCCAGTGAGGAGCAACAGGGTATCGAGGTTGAGCGGAAAAAACTGAAGATCGACTACCTGCTGCAGGACAGTCGCGATTTGATCGGGGAATCTCTCGATGGCGCGGATCGGGTCAAAGCGATTGTTCAGAACCTGAAAACTTTCTCCCGTCTTGACCAGGAACAAGAGCAGGATGCGGATATCAACCAGTGTCTGGAAAATACCATCAGTATTGCCTGGAACGAGTTGAAGTACAAAGTGACTCTCGACAAAAATTTCGGGTCACTCCCTTTGCTTCATTGCCATCCACAGAAACTCAACCAGGTATTTTTGAACTTGCTGGTCAACAGTGCCCAGGCGATTGAAGAGAAGGGGATTATCAAAATTCGCACCTGGCACGAACAGGACAACATATTTGTCGAGAATACCGGGGTCGGTATTCCCGAAGAAAACCTGCACCGCATTTTTGAACCTTTCTATACCACCAAGGAGGTCGGCAAAGGGACCGGTCTGGGAATGAGTATTTCCTACGAAATCATCAAGGAGCATGGGGGGGAAATCGGGGTCGTCAGTACGGTTGGGGAAGGGACCATCTTCACCGTTCGTTTACCGCTGAACGTCCGGGATAAAACCTTGGGGGAGGAAACCGATGGCTGAAATAATGCCGATCAAATTTCAGCAGCTGGCCGAAACGACACCGGTCTGCCTGATTGTGCTGGATGGTAACCGGCAACTGGTCTGGGGGAACCATGACTGGCGGGACTATACCGGCGGTGATTGTTCCGCTCCGCAGCCGTGGACCTTCGCGATTCATCCGGATGAACAGGGATCGGTCGGCAAGGTTCTCGACCGGGTTTACCGGCAGCCGCGACGGGTGACGAAAGAGTTTCGTTACCAGCGGCATGACGGTGAATATCGGGCCTTCCGGTTGATCGGCGCCCCCTGCCTGCAGGAGGGGAAAGTCGTCGGACTGGTCTGTGCCCTGTCAGATATCACCGATCAGCAGATGGTCGAAGAACAGATGCTGACCCTCAACGACTCACTGGAAGATATGGTCACCGAGCGAACCCGTGAACTGCAGCGGGCCAACGATGAGCTGAAGCAGACCCACTCGCAAATGCTGCATCACGAAAAGATGGCCTCTGTCGGCCAGTTGGCGGCCGGCGTGGCCCATGAAATCAATAATCCCATGGGCTTTATTGCCAGCAACCTGAACAGTCTGGGGAAGTACCTGGAAAAACTTAACAACTACATTCTTTTCCAGGATCAGCTGCTGAAAGACCATCTTGATGAGGAGAGGACACAGCAGATGGCTGCACAGCGGAAGAAACTGAAGATCGACTACCTGCTGGAAGACAGCCATGATCTGATTGACGAATCACTTGATGGCGCACAACGGGTGCAGGAGATTGTTCGTAACCTGAAAAGTTTTTCCCGGGTCGATCAGGCGGAGAAACAGTCTGCTGACTTGAACGAATGTCTGGAGAGCACCATCGCCATCGCCTGGAACGAACTGAAATACAAGGTAACCCTGGAAAAAGAATACGGCGATCTGCCGTCGTTATACTGTCGGCCGCAGCAGCTCAACCAGGTGTTTATGAACCTGCTGGTCAACGCGGCGCACGCGATACAAGAGAAAGGAACCGTCCGGATCCGGACCCGGGCAGACGCGGAAAACCTCTATGTTGAAATCAGTGATACCGGCTGCGGGATTCCGAAAGAGCATTTAAGCCGGATTTTCGAACCTTTTTTCACCACCAAGGATGTCGGCAAAGGGACCGGGCTGGGGATGAGTATTTCTTACGATATCATCGCTGCCCACAACGGCACGATTTGCGTTGATAGCAAGGTCGGGGAAGGAACGAAGTTTACCATCACACTGCCGCTCGGTGCGGCAGGGGGTGATTGAGTGGTTCTTTCGGGGGAGAGCCGATGACACTGCGCATAAAAATAATGTTGATCCTGGTGATCACCGTGATCATCGCGGTCGGCGGCACCGGTCTGTTTTTTCTGCACCATTTTGAACGGGCGTTCCACGATTCGGTTGTCGATAAAATCGGCACCCTGGGCAAGCAGCGAGCCCGTATCGTCGCTGATTATATCCAGATGCAGAAACTTATCGCCACGCATATCGGCAACCAGTTGCCGAAAGAGGCGCTCGAACTGCGAGACGGTCTCTGGATTGAAGATTATTTAGCGGGGTACGGCGAAGATTTTGCCATGTTCGATAACGGCTTCTTTATTCTTGATGCCGACGGGATTCTGCGGGCCGATTATCCTCCGCACCCGGAACTGTATGGCCGGGATTTTTCTTTCCGGCCCTATTTTAAACGGACCATGCAGTCCCGACAGCCGATCGTTGCTCGGCCGTATCGCTCGGCCCGAACCGGCAAAGAGGTGTTGACTTTTACGGTTTACCTGACGTCCCGTGACGGGACACCGCTCGGCTTGCTCGGTTGTTCATCGCAACTGCTTGAAAATATAAAGTTTTCCCGTATCCTTACGGAAAAACTCGGCACGACCGGCTACAGCTATATTTTTGACAAAAGCCGGCTGATGATTCTCCATCCCGACTCGGGGCGGCTGCTGACCCGTGATGTACCGGTCGGCGCCAACAAGATGTTCGATGCCGCCATCAAAGGCTTTGAAGGAACGACGGAAACGGTCAATTCCAAGGGGATTCCCATGCTGGCAGCTTTCTACGGTGTCGAAGGTACCGATTGGATTGTCGCCAGCCAACAGCCGCTGGCCGAAGCGATGATGCCGCTTGTTACTGCCAAACGGCCTCTCGTGTTGATGCTTTTTGTCGGCTGTTTCGTCGCCGCATTGGTCGGGATGCTCCTGGTTCACCGGAGTCTGGCCGATCTGCTGGTTCTGGAAAGGGTGACGGCAGACCTGGCGATTCCGGAAGAAGGGGACGCCGATATTGAGCAGACCCTGACCCGGGAGACACAAAAACTGGTGTTGCTGACCGGTCACCCCGAGTTCGGCCCGCTGGCCGGAACCATCAGGGATCTGTATCGTGGTCTGGGCCGGGCCCTGTCTCAAACTCGGCAGATGGCTGATGAACTGGACGATGCCTATCAGCAGCTCAAGACAACCCAGCAGATTCTCCAGCAGGAGAAGATGGCCTCGATTGGCCAGCTGGCAGCCGGTGTCGCCCACGAAATCAACAACCCGATGGGGTTCATCAACAGCAACCTGAATTCTTTAGGCCGTTATTTTGAAAAAATGGGGCTCTATCTGGGGCAACTGGAAAATCAGGTGGAACAGGCCGGAGATGAGCAATTGACAGCGGAGTTAACGAAGCTCAAGAGACAATACAAGATCCAATATCTCCTTGAGGATATTCCTGACCTGATTTCAGAGTCGAGTAGTGGCGCAGACCGTGTTCGCGAGATCGTTCAAAACCTGAAAAGCTTCTCGCGGGTTGATCAGAGCCAGCGCAGTGAAGTTAATATTAATGACTGTCTGGAAAGTACCATCGCCATCGCCTGGAACGAAATCAAGTATAAGGCAACTCTGGAGCGCAATTTTGCGGAACTGCCGTTGCTTGATTGTTATCCGCAGCAACTGAATCAGGTGTTCCTGAATATCCTGGTGAACGCAGCCCAGGCAATTGAAAATAAAGGTGTTATTCGACTGAAAACCTGGGCGGAGCAGGGGGTTATCAAGGTGGCGATCAGTGATGACGGCTGCGGAATCCCGGCTGAAATTCAAGAACGGATTTTCGAACCGTTTTTCACCACCAAAGAGGTTGGTAAGGGGACAGGTTTAGGAATGAGTATTTCATACGATATCGTCAAAAAACATCACGGGGAGATCCTGCTGGTGAGTGAAGAGGGGCAGGGCACGACCTTCACCATAGAGCTGCCGTATGGCGGGGAGGAACAGGAAAATGGCTGAGATGATCAAAATCCTCTGTGTCGATGATGAACGCAACGTGCTCAAGTCACTGCGTCGCTTGTTTATGGATGAGGATGATTACGATATCATGGTCGCTGAATCGGGAGAAGAGGGGCTGGAGATTCTTGAAGCCGAAGGGAATATCCGGCTGGTGGTTTCCGATTATCGGATGCCGGGGATGAATGGCGTCGAGTTTCTGACTCAGGTTTACGAGAAATGGCCCGAGACCATCCGAATTGTGCTTTCCGGTTACGCCGACACCGCTGCTGTGGTGGAAGCGATCAACCTGGGCCAGATCTACAAGTTTATCCCCAAACCATGGAATGATGAGGAACTGCGGTCGGCCATCTCGACAGCCTTGCAGCATCAGGACCTGCAGTTGCAGAACAAGCGCCTGAACGAGGAACTGCAAGCAAAGAACCGGCAACTCGAAGAGGTCAACGAAAAACTTGAACAGCTGGTTGAGAAGCGCACCGAAGCGCTGGAAATTCGCAATCGGGTCCTGCAGGTCTCCCAGGGGGTGCTTGATGTCCTGCCGGTTGTGGTCTTCGGTATCGATCCCGAGCAGACAATTGTTCATTGTAACGATTTTGCCCGTGAGCTGTTCCCCTATGGGGTTATGGGGCCGCTGGGGAATGACCGGCGGGAAATTTTTACCACCGAGATCAACTGCTTGATCGATCAACTGGAGACGGAACTCGCACCCAAGGCGTTCCTGAAAGTGCAGGGTCGAACCTTTCGTGCAACCGTCCGACGACTGCACGAAACCCGTTCACAAGGGCTGGTGCTGGTTCTGATCCCGGAAGAATAGCAACATCGGGAGGAGCTGTCGTTTGCCGAATATTAAGCGGCTGAAACCAGGAGCTGCCAAGGAGTTGGTCATGAGCCATGAAATCCCTGCCGATGTTACGATCAAGCTGCTGCTGGTTGATGATGAGGTCAACATCACCAGGGCGCTGCGCCGGTTATTGATGGAAGCGGAGCAGTATGAGGTTTTCATTGCCAACTCCGGTCGTGACGGTATCGCTCTTCTCAGGGAGGAAGCGGATATCGGCGTGATTATCTCCGATCAGCGGATGCCGGGGATGACCGGGGTCGAATTTCTGGCGCATGCCCGCGACCTGGTTCCGGATGCCGTCAGGATTCTGTTGACCGGCTACGCCGATATTGAAGCCTCAATTGCCGCGATCAACCAGGGTGCTGTGTTCCGCTATCTGACCAAGCCCTGGAAAGATGATGAGCTGCTGCAGGTGGTCGGCGAGGCGGCCGGAGGGTTCTGGTTGATCGCGGAAAACCGGCGCCTGAATGCACTGGTCGCCAAACAGAATGCTGAGCTGCAGGACTGGAACAGCCGGCTCAAGCAACGGGTTCTTGAGCAGACTTCACAGATCCGGGCCAAAAGTGATGCCCTGGCCGAAAGCAATCAACGGTTACGCGGCAGTTTTTCCGCAACCATCGAAGCTTTGGCCGGTTTGATCGAGATGCGCGAACGCCGTGCTCCCGGGCACAGTCGCAATGTCGCTGCTCTGGTCACGGCCATGGCGATTAAACTGGAGGTTCCGCAGGAGCAGCGGGAGCAGATCCGTTCGGCCGGTCTGCTGCACGATATCGGCAAGATCAGCCTGTCCGACCGGCTGCTGGTCAAACCGGTCAGCGAGCTGGATACAAAGGAGCTCAAGAAATACCAGAGTCACGTCGTGCGTGGCCAGGCGGCCATCGACATGGTGCCGGCGCTGCGTGATATCGGCGTGATGATCCGCCATCACCATGAGCGTTTTGACGGTCGCGGTTTTCCCGATCAGCTGAAAGGGGAGGCCATCCCCTTCGGCGCTCGACTGATCTGTGCGGCCGACATGTTCGAGCGGCTGCTGATTCAATATCCCGAGTCCGACTCTTTCGATTCCTCCTTGAGTGAACTGGCACAGCAGTGGGGAAAGGCCCTCGATCCGGCCTTGCGGACGGCCTTGGAGGAAGGCGCGCGCGAAGTCTACAGCCACCTCTCTCTGCCGAAGTGCTGGAAAGCAAAGTCTCCCCCAAAGAACTCGAGGTCGGTATGCAGTTGCGGCACGATCTTTACAGCGGGACCGGGGTGCTGCTGCTCAAGCAGGGCACCGTCTTTGATGAAAGCGGCATCGAGGCGGTCAAGCGTTGTTTCATGATCGACCCCTTCGAGCGGGACATTGCCGTTCTGATCAATCGCAGTCAGGAAGAGGATTGAACTCGCCCGCCCACACCGCAGTGATATCTTTTTTGCCTGCCGCAGGCATGTTGAATTTAAGACCAACTGTTCAGGAGTTGCCCTGTTGATGGCTGAAACCCTGCATATTTTACACCTTGAAGAGAACGAACTGGATGCCGAGTCGGTGAGCCACGCGCTGAAGGCAACCGATTTCCATTGTCTGATTGACCGGGTGGATAACTTTGCCGCTTATCAGCAGGCGCTCAGCGAACGGGATTACGATCTGATTCTGGCCGATTTTGCCCTGTCCGACTGTGACGGGGTGAAGACCTTTGCCGAGGCCAAGAAGCTTTCCCCGCAGACCCCGTACATTCTGGTGACCGGTGCCATTGGTGAAGAGCCGGCGGTCGATATGATCAAAACCGGGGTGACCGATTATGTTCTGAAAACCAAATTGGCCCGGTTGCAAACAGCTGTACCGAAAGCACTTGAGGCGGCTCGGGTCAGTCGAGAAAAGCAGCAGGCCACGGATGCGTTGTGGCTGAGTAAAGAACGCTTCGACCTGGCGGTTTGTGGCTCGGGGGCCGGGGTCTGGGACTGGGCCGATGTGACAAACGAGCAGATGTGGTGGTCACCGCGAATCTACGCAATCCTGGGGCTTGCTGAAGATGAACTGCCGGCGACCTGCGGCCAGATTTATGCGCGGATGCACCCGGATGATGTCGCGATTGCCCGGCAGGCGATTCGGAATCACTTTGCCGAGCAGAAACCGTACGATGTCGAGTTTCGCCTGCGGCACAAGCAGGGACATTTTATCTGGATCCGGTCACGCGGTAGAGCACTGGTCGCTGCCGATGGGACACCGTTGCGGATGGCCGGGTATGTGCAAGATGTCAGTGATCGGAAAGTTGCCCAAACACAGTTGCTGGAGCGGGAAAAGGATCTTCTACGGGCGCAGGAAGTGGCAAAAATCGGTGTCTGGTCTCTGGATATCCCGCAAAACCGATTACGTTGGACTGCTGAAACCTATCGTATCTTCGGGGTTGAAAACCGGAATGATTTTGCCGGAACCGTGGAGAGTCTTGACGCTTATGTTCACCCGGACGATCGCGCGTTTGTGGCAGAAAAATGGCGCCAGGCACTTGCCGGTGCCGGGTATGACATCGAACACCGAATTATTGCCGGCAACGGACAGGTTAAATATGTCCGTGAGGTCGCTGAAGTTGAATTTGATGCGGCCGGTCGACCGCTACGCGGGATCGGTGTTGTCCACGATTTGACCAGACAGCGCCGCGCTGAGGAAGAGCAGCGAAAAACCGATGAAAAATACCGGATTATTTCCAGCACCGCCCGGGAGGCCTTTGTGATGATCGATTCGGCCGGCAAGGTGACCCTCTGGAATCCGGCGGCAGAAAAGATCTTCGGTTACACTGCGGAAGAGATGCTGGGGCAGGCGGTCCATCAGGTCCTGGTCCCGGGGAAGCTCCGCTCGCTGGCCATAAAAGGCTTGAGCCACTTCCACTTGACCGGGGAGGGGGCCGCGGTCGGTGAAATGATGGAACTCGAAGGATTAACCAAGCAGGGGAAATTGGTCCCGCTGGAGATATCCCTGAACCGGGTTCGCCACGACGATGAGTGGCAGGCGATCGGTGTGCTGCGTGATATTTCTGAACGTAAAGAGGCCGAAGCTGAACGGCAGGCGCTTGAACAGCAGCTGCGGCAGACACAGAAGATGGAGGCGATCGGCACCTTGGCCGGCGGGATTGCCCATGACTTCAATAATATTCTGGCGTCGATTATCGGCTACACCTCGATGGTCGAGCGGCGGCTTGAGCCGGGCAGTCGGGACCAACTTGATTTACAGGAAGTACTCAACGCTGCGGATCGGGCCAAACTGCTGGTTCGGCAGATTCTCACCTTCAGCCGCAAGAGTGAACAGGCGCAGAAGCCGGTTCATCTTGATCGGGTGGTTCGTGAGGTCCAGCACCTGATCCGTGCCTCGCTGCCGTCGACCATCGAAATAGTGACCCGTCTGCAGACGACGGAAAAAACTATTCTCGGTGATGCGACGCAGATCCACCAAGTACTGATGAATCTCTGTACCAACGCCTATCACGCCATGCCTGATGGCGGTACTTTGACCATCACCCTGGAGAAAAAACAGCTTGGCGAAGAGAATCCCTGGGAGCTGCGATCCGGCGGGTATCTGCAACTGCTGGTTACCGATACCGGTCGCGGGATTTCGCCGGACGTCATCGACAAGATCTTTGACCCGTACTTTACCACCAAAGATATTGATACCGGCACTGGTCTGGGGTTATCGGTGGTGTGCGGGATTGTGATCGGCGCGGGCGGCTTTATTGATGTCGAAAGTGTATTGGGCGAGGGGACCCGGTTCCGGATTCTGTTGCCCGTTTATCAGCCCTTGGCAAAGACTGCGGCAGACGAGAAAGTCACTGCCGTCACCGGGGGGTCCGAGCATATCCTGTTTGTTGATGACGAGGTCAACCTGGCCCGGCTCGGCCGGGATTTCCTCGAGGATTTAGGCTACCGGGTCACTATTCAGACCAGCAGCCTGGCAGCGCTGCAGCAGGTCAAGTCGGTACCACAGGCGTATGATCTGCTGGTGACCGATCAGACCATGCCACGCATGACCGGGATCGAACTGGCAAAACAGCTGTACCTGATCACCCCCAAATTGCCGGTCATCCTCTGCTCCGGGTTGACGTATTCGCTCGAAACTGAAGGTGTTTCGGAAACCGCCATCTGCAAGGTGCTGGTAAAAACCGAGTTGCTGGATTGCCTGCCGCAATTGCTGCGAGAGGTTTTTGACCGCTGATCGTAATAAAGAAGAAAATCCTGTTATTTATTCGGCGCGGAGCTTTGTCCGGCCGGCTCATACTTTTCAGGCTTCGAGTAAAATCTCACTTCCGACCGTCGCATAAAAAAACCGCTCACCGAACCGTTCGACCAGCTTTTGTGCCGTTTGCAGACCGGTACAGTGGGAGACGCCGAGCCGGTCGATATCAAGGGCTTCGAGCCGGTCGAGCGTTTTTTCCAGCTGGTCGTCGGAACAGAATTTGAGGTGCGTACCACCGAGCAGTAGATGGATTTTCTGTTGACCGGTGATGTTGCGGGCGTGATCAATAATATTGAGCACACCGGCATGAGCGCAGCCGAGCAGGATGATCAGGCCTTTTTCGCTGTTGATGAAGAGCGACAGGTCATCGGCCAGCTTATCGGTGAGCCTTGCCCCGGTTTCAGTGATGATGACCAGGTTCGGATCACCGCGGTCTCAAAGTCACAGACGCGGGGGATTTCACCGGACAGGGTTATTTCCGGAGTGATTTTCTGCGCTGCCCGGTCAAGCCGGAAGTCTGCCCCCAGCGCCGCCAGCTGTTCCCTGGACCAGGGGATACCGATGGCGCGTAGCTGTCCGCCGTTACTGCTGTGATGGGGCAGGAACAGGTCCGGGTGACCATAGACCGGAATCCGGTCAAGTTGTTCCAGCAGCGGTTGCAAGCCACCGGTATTCGCGATGCCCATGGCTGAGAAAAACTCCCTGTAACTGTTGCAGGTCGATCTTCAGTTTACTGCAGTTGTGCAGCAGGCTCAGCCCACCGCCGGTATCGAACAGGTAATTCCCCTGTTCGGTCTGCAGATGACAGGCAAACCCGTGTTCGCCCAGCAGCCCGGTGGGGCTGACCCGCTCGACACTGTTTTCGCAGAGGATGGTCAGTTGCATATTCATGGCTTTTCTCTCTTTCCGGTCTCTGAAACAGAGGTCAGATACAGGGTTTGGAAAAGTGTCGCTTGGTGGCATCCTGTAGTTTGCTGACCACGTGGAACGCTTCTTTGAGCAGCTCCTGCTCGCTTTTGGAAAGCTGATAGGGATCGAGAAAATGACTCGGCTGCTGCCCGTTTTCTGCCAGCAGGATTTCGTTACGCAAGCGCAGAAAGTTGAGAGCCTCGAGGGCTGCCTTGATATGCTCAGCCGTATCGGTCTCAAAAACCTTCCGTTCGACCAAGGCGTTGAGCCGGCCCAGGGTGGTGGTCTGCTGCATCCCTTTTTCCAGCGCAAACATCCTGATACAGTCGACGATGCAGCTGCTGCTGCCCTGATTGACCGAGAGGCAGCCTTTGTGCGGTGCCTCTTTGTTGACCAGAAACCGTCCGAGCAGTCCGAGCGGGACCTTGTCGCGCAGATCGAGGGATAGCATGTGAGAGAGAAAACCCTCGGAACTGCGAATTTCGGAAAAGACGATATCACGCAAGGACTGAGCCAGTGCGGAATCTCCCTCAAGCCGGACGAAGTCGAAAAAAATCGATGAATAGCGGATCTTCTGCGGCTCAGGATTCTGCACCCAGTCGTGAATCCGCTGCTGCCAGTCGGTCAGGCGTCCACGCCAGAGCGGGTTGTTGCACATCACTTTGCCGTCGCAGAGCGGATAGCCGACCTTCTCCAGTGCGACCACCAGTTTATCGCTGAAGGGGCCGAAAAACTCCTCAATTTCCGGCAGTCGAGCATCTACGACATCTTCAAAGATAAAGCCGTTGTCCTGATCCGGGTTCAGCAGCATCTCGCGGCGGCCGCCGGATCCCAGCAGCAGGAAACAATGCTTGATCGTCGGCCGTCGGTAGCCCTCGGCGAGCATTTCAGCAAAGCAGAGCTGGTAGGTTTTTCTGATAATGCTGTGGTGGATGTAGGAGATGATCTCCATCACTTCCGGTGTCGAGTGGGTCTCGGTCAGTAACGCCCGGGCGACGGTCAGGAGCTCTTTTCTGGTCGCTGCCAGCCCCTCGATACTGGTTTCATCGTTCACCGAACCGACCAGCAGTAGCGCTTTCTGCGGTAGCGCAGCAGTTCACGCATGGTGACAATGCCGACCAGCTGACCTTCATCGATCACCGGCAGATGTTTGATCTGCTGCGCGGTAATATAGGCCATCGCTTCATACATGTAGGTTCCGGGGGAGGCAGAATGGGGATGCGGGCTCATGATCTCGGCGGCCGTGATGCGGTTGCCGTCGGCCGCATCGGGGTTGATGACCTTGGCGATCAGGTCCCGCTCGGTGATGATGCCGATCGGCAGCGCATTGTCCCCCATCACCATCACCGAGCTGACCGCTTTTTCTGTCAGTTGTCGGGCCACCTCACGTGCCGTGGCGGTCGGCCGGCAGGTTTCGACCGGTGACGTCATGATTTCGGAGAGCCGTTTTTTAAACGGGTAGGCCTCCATCTGGCTGACCGCGTTGCCGGTGTGTTGTTTGACGATGTCGGCATACAGGTTGCGGACCCGGGATAACACCATACGGGTAAAAAAATCACTGATCTGCGGGTAGTCTCTGGCGACTTTTTTCAGCGCCGCTTCCGGGATCAGATAGCAGGTGGTTGTGGTGACGGTACGGACTCCGGCGGTATAGGGCTCGCCGGTAAAGATCGGGGTGCCGCCGAAAAATTGCCCTTCCTTGCGATAATCGACGACCATCTCTTCGCCACCGGGCACGATGGTGGTGATTTCAACCATCCCCTGGTAAATAACATAGAGGTACCCGGTCGGCCGATCGTTCTGATTGACGATGTGGGTATTGGCGGCAAAGGTTCTTTTTCCGGCACTCTTTCGCAGCTCCTGAAACAGGGGATCGGGAAGGTGGCGGAACGGTTCGCTGTCTTTGAGACGGATCATGCCCATGAGTGGTGGAGCTCCTCTGGTGTGCTATGGCAAAATAGAACGCTGGCGGAGTTCTCAGTCCTCATTCTAACACTGGTCGCTTGGCGGCGGAGAATGCTTTTTGAGCTGCTCAAGGATCGGCCGGTCGGCCGGGAGTATTTTGTAGTCACCGAACTGTGCCGGGACCACCCAGGCGTGGTCTGCGACCTCGAGATGTTTGATAGTTCCGGTCTGCCAGCGGCAGCGATAAGTAATAATCAGCACGCAGCCCCAGTTATAATGGTGATAAACGGTTTTCAGCAGCGGGCCGACGCTGATGGTAATATCAAGCTCCTCCCGCAGCTCTCTTCTCAGGGTCTGGTGCGGCGATTCCCCGGCTTCAATCTTGCCCCCCGGAAACTCCCAGTAGCCACCGTGCGGTTTGTCGGCAGGGCGCTGAGTCAAAAGGATCTTCCCCCGGTGTTCAATCACTGCGGCGCAGACCGCCAGCGGCAGTTCGTTGGTTTCGGTTGTCGGCATATCGGTTGGATACTCGTTATGAAAAATCTGCGTAACTCTTCAGCGGCGCGAGGCCATCCTGCTGAATAGTTACAAATCTGCTCTGT
Source organism: Deltaproteobacteria bacterium (assembly GCA_013152145.1). Classification (GTDB taxonomy): domain Bacteria; phylum Desulfobacterota; class Desulfuromonadia; order Desulfuromonadales; family Geopsychrobacteraceae; genus Malonomonas. The sequence continues at coordinate 1,109 of JAADGW010000057.1, read as the reverse complement.
CGCGTCGGTGTTGTAACCCCGGGCGAATGACTGTTTTTTTGTTGGACCTGTGCCCACTCTATGCTAGAAACAGGCACCGATTGAGGTTGCCTGCCGGAGTCCCGCCGCAGCAGGGTTGTTTTGTACCGGTCGATCAGGAGTTTGTCCATGTTTCAATTGTCTGACAAAGGACGTGGTGTGCGTCAGATGTTCGATGATATCTCACATCGCTACGATCTGCTCAACCGTCTGCTCTCTTTAGGGATTGATCGCCGCTGGCGGCGATTTGCCGTCAGCCAGCTGAAAATTCCGACCGGCGGACGGGTGCTCGATATTGCCACCGGAACCTGCGATGTCGCCTTGGAAGTCGCAGCCCGGACCGATCCCACGGTAACCATTATCGGTGAGGATTTTACCCAGGGAATGCTGGTTCAGGGGCAAGCGAAACTGGACCGCTCCGAACATGGTTCCCGCATCATGCTGGTCAATGCGCCCTGCGAGGAGATTCCGCATCCCGCTGCAACCTTTGACGGCATTACCATCGCCTTCGGTATCCGTAACGTTGTCGATCGCCAGGCCGGGCTCGGTGAAATGTTCCGCGTCCTCAAACCGGGCGGGCGGGCGGTAATCCTGGAATTTTCCCATCCGCGCAGCCGGTTGTTCCGGCAACTCTACTATTTCTACTTTCAGAAAATACTGCCAACCATCGGTGGTCTGCTGTCGAAGCGCAGCGCTTATCAGTACCTGCCCGATTCGGTGATCGAATTTCCCAGTCAGCAAGAGTTTTCGCAGATGATGGCGACGGCCGGATTTCAGCGTCTGCAGGCCTGTGACCTGACTTTCGGCATTGCCACAGTCTACGTCGGTGATAAGCCGGCCGCCTGAAAAAATATTGCAATATTTTTATCGCAAACCGGGAAGAGTCGATCAGTCGGTCGGCTCTACTTTCTTTTTCGGCGGGCTTTTGAGCAGTGAACCCAGGTCCTTGACCAGTTTGCCCGGCAGACCGATAGTCCGTTTGAGAATACCGAAGACGGTATCGGAAACTGAACTGATCGGCACGGCGGTGACCTCGGGCGATTCCCCGGAACCCTCCAGCTTGAAGTAGGCGGTCAGCAATGCCTTATTTT
>JAADGW010000287.1 GCA_013152145.1 Deltaproteobacteria bacterium | reverse complement strand
AGACCGCTTCTACTCCGGCAAGGTCATTCTCTTCAACCATGCGTTGCATCAGCACGGAACCGACCATGCCGCGCCAACCGACTAATCCGACTTTCATACTGTTTCTCCATGTTGACGGAGGTGAGAAATCCACTTATGCTGCATTCCTTCCCGACCGGAATCAGCCGGGAATCATATCAGTATTCTTCGCCAAGTGGTATATTTTTTCATGGCTGTTGGGCGAAAAACCCCTCTGTTCCGAGGATAAGACGATGACCGATTATGAAGCAAGCCTGCCGCTCGGAAAAACCACCGAATATGTGTCGGCGTACGATCCGCAGCTGCTCTGTCCCTTTCCCCGGCAGGTCAAGCGGGATGTCATCGGGATCACCGGGACGCTGCCGTTCGGCGGTTACGATATCTGGAATGCTTTCGAGCTCTCCTGGCTGAATCCGAAGGGGAAGCCGGTTGTGGCGATGGGTTTCACATCCCCTGCGAATCAGCGAATCTGATCGAATCGAAATCGTTCAAGCTTTATCTCAACTCGTTCAACCAGACCCGGTTTGCCGATTCTGCTGAGGTGGAACAACGGATGGTAACCGATCTGTCGCAGGCGGCGGGAGCCCCGGTGCGGGTGCGACTGCTTGACAGTGACCGGTTTGCCGTCGAGCAAATTCAGAATTTTCCGGGGGAGTGTATTGACGGGCTCGATATCGAGGTGAGCAATTATTCGCTCGATCCGGCGTTGCTGGAAGATGCCGCTGATCCACAGCGGATGGTCGAAGAGCAGCTGTACAGCCATCTGCTCAAGAGCAACTGCCTGGTAACCAATCAGCCCGACTGGGGGAGTGTGCTGATCCGTTATCGCGGCGGTCGGATCGACCGCGAGGCGCTGCTGCGCTACATCATCTCTTTTCGTCAGCACAACGAATTTCACGAGCAGTGTGTTGAGCGGATCTTTGTTGATCTGCTGCGCTATTGTCGGCCACAGCAGCTGACCGTTTATGCCCGCTACACCCGGCGTGGCGGGCTCGATATCAACCCGTTTCGCAGCAATTTTGAGACACGGATTACCAACCTGCGACTGGCACGGCAGTAAAAAACTAAAAATAGCCACCAAGGCACCAAGCCACCAAGAAAATCGAAATCGATTTCAGGTTTTCTTGGTGGCTCGAGTTTTGGTTTGAAATCTTTTATCCTGTCAGTTCCGGAAACAGTTTCTGGATTTCCGGCAGCTCCGCCAGCTGAATCTCCTTTTCGATCGACTCCTTCAATAGCCCGGCCAGGCTGGTGTCACCGAACAGCGCGGCACCGAGCAGATGATTGTCGCGGCAGACCAGCCCGCAGTAGTTCTCCCCGTCACATTTTTCGATTAACCGATAGCTGGCATCAGCGAGATTCAACTGGCCGATGCTGAACAGGTCGACGTCGACTACTTTGATACGGGTCGCCATCGATAGATCGGTGAATTCGGCGCTGCCGCCGGCGGCGTTGATCCCGGCCACCGCTCCCTGGGCGTAGCTGGCCGGCCAGATACCATAGAGTCTGCCGTTGTGCTCGGTGATGTCGCCGGCGGCGAAGATATCGGCAGCGCTGGTGGCCATGCGGTCATCGACCAGCAAACCTCTTTTTACTTTCAGCTCTGCTTGTCGGGCCAGGCAGCTGTTCGGCCGGACACCGGTGGAAATGACCGCCAGCGCTGCCGGAATCTCCCGTCCGTCATTCAGCAGTACGCTGCGCAGCCGCTCATCCCCGGCCAGCTCCTGAATCGTTGCCGCGCAGAGTACGCTGATCCCCAGTTTTTCCAGGTGAGCTTTCAACAGCTCTCCGGCCGTTTGCGGTAATTGGCGTGGCATCAGCCATGAATGCCCTTCGAGGATTGTCACAGCGGCTCCCTGCCGGGCCAGCGCTGCCGCGGTTTCCAGCCCGAGCAGCCCGCCGCCGATGCAGACACAGGGCAGTCCCGGTTGCAGGCGCTCAAGAATGCGGTGGGCATCGTTGATGGTGCGCAGAGTGAACACCCCGTCGTGAGTGGCGCCGGGAATCGGCGGGACGAACGGGTGGGAACCGTTGGTCAGGATCAACCGATCGTAGCTGAGGGTCCGACCGTCGCGCAGGCTGACCTGCTTCTGCCGGCGATCGATCTGCAGCGCTTCCCCTTTGATCAGGTTGATCCGCTGCTGGTCAAACCAGACATCGGTTTGAATCGGCAGCTCGGCTTCCGTTACCTCCCCGGCGAGAAAGCGGGTCAGGTTGAGGCGGTAGTAGGGAGCACAGGCTTCTTTACAGAGCAGGGTGATTTCAGCATCGGCCAGCCGCTTGCGAGCTTCCTCTGCCGCGGTCAGCCCGGCGATCCCGCCGCCGAGAATGAGGATTTTGCGGCTTCCGCCGCTCGCTTCCTGGGGAGAGGGTTCTTCGGCCAGAGCCACGAACAGGTCACTTGCCGCACCGCAGACAATACAGCGCGGTGGAGGTTCGCTGCCGTTGTGGATGTGATCACAGATGGTGCAGCGCCAGCGGTTACTGACCACTTTTTCAGCGGTGTCGACCGGGACTGTCAAGGCGGAAAAATGTTCCTGGTCAGCACCACAGAGGACACAACTGGCGGGAGGAGTTTCGCCCTGATGGACATAGCCGCAGACATTACATTTCCAGCTTTGCATATAAAATATCCTTCTCTCGGGAACCGGTTCACCTTGAAACCGGTTAATCCAATAGAAATGTCAACTTTCGGCAGGACATCAAAGAGGGCAGCTGGATTTGCTGCCCCGGTGAGCCCGTTCTGCGATGATTTGTGGTTTAATCATGACCACGGAGAAGAGGGGCGGCTGCCGGTCCGATCACTTTTTCGGCAGTGGAATAACGAAGATCGGCCTGGTGGATTTCTGCAGTACCTTCTCGGCGACGCTGCCGAGAAAGGCATGTTCCAGGGCCCCTTTGCTGTGAGTTCCCATGACGATGACATCTGCGTTGAGGCGTTCCGCTTCGGCAAGGATGCATGCCACCGGGTTGCCGGTAAAAACTTCTGCCCCGGCGAAACGTTTCAGGTCGTCGGGGAACTCGGCCAGTTCTTTTTCGGCAAAGTCGTGCAGCTGTTTTTTCAGGATCGCATGCGCCTCCTGTTCGTGGCTCTGTTCGAGTTCCTCCAGTTTATCCTGTCCCATAACGGCGGAAATGTAGCTGCGCATGCTGGTGTCCACCTGAGCGACCACATGAATCAAGTGGATTTTTGCCTGATGCAACCGGGCCAGCATGATCGCATGTTTAAAAGCATGATCCGAGTTGGGAGTAAAGTCGGTCGCAACCAGAATATCCTGATAAGCAGGCAGCATAGGTCACCTCGTTGAGTAAGAAGTTATGGGGAGAAAACTTGTGAATTTGACAGCCGTTGCGGGACTGCTTTTATCTATTTTAGCCGATTTTTCTCAACTTGCATTTACTCAGCGGGGCGATCTCTATTAATCTTGCAATTCATATCTCTATTATTTGTTGAAGAGGAGTTGTTGTGCACAGAATATTTATGCAGTTGGATAATCAGCAGTTGATTAAATTCCTGCAGCAGGGTGGGGCACTGGTCGATGTCCGTCGTGAAGATGAATGGCGTCAGGTCGGTGTGGTCGCCGGGAGTCATCTGCTTACTTTTTTTCGACAGGACGGGGAGAGTGACCCGCAGAACTGGCTGGCGCAGTTGAATCGACTGGTGCCGGAAGAGCAGCCTTTGGCGTTGATCTGCCGCAGCGGCCGTCGGACCGGACTGGTCTGTGATTTTCTGATCAATACGACCGGCCGGCGAGAACTTTATCACCTGACAGAAGGAATTCTCGGTTGGTTGGCGGAAGGTCTGCCGGTTGTTGCGATCGCTGCAACATGAGGACAAAAAACAATATAATTTCCACTCGGGAAAGTATTGTAACTGACTAAAAAATAAATAAAAAACTTCGATTTGTTTGACTTTCTGAAGAAAGGCGTTATCCCTTGTTAAAGGTGTCGGTTGTTTTAATGAATTTGATGGTTCGGGAGGCAGCGATGGAATATTTCCACGGTGACCGGGT
>JAADGW010000177.1 GCA_013152145.1 Deltaproteobacteria bacterium | reverse complement strand
TTCTCCAGATCAGCGCCGGGGTATTGCGGCTGGGGAAATTTGTCCGCCTGATCCCGCATCCGGTGATGCTCGGGTTTGTCAACGGGCTGGCCATCGTGATTTTTCTTGCGCAACTCGGCCAGTTCAAGATCGCCGATGCCAGTGGAAACCTGCAGTGGCTGCAGGGCAGACAACTCTATCTGATGCTCGGACTGGTCCTGCTGACGATGGTGATCATCCATTTTTTGCCGAAGCTGACCCGCGTTATTCCAGCCTCTCTGGCGGCGATTGTGGTGGTCACCGGTCTCGCTCACGGCCTGCAGCTGGATACCCGGATGGTCGGTGATCTGGCTTCGGTGGCCGGGGGACTGCCGCAGTTTCACATCCCGCTGGTGGCGATCAACCTGGAAAATATTCTGATCATTCTGCCCTATGCGGGGATTCTGGCCGCCATCGGTCTGATCGAATCGCTGATGACCATGACGCTGGTCGATGAACTGACCGAAACCCGCGGTCGCGGTAACAAGGAATGTATCGGCCAGGGGCTGGCCAATGTTGTTACCGGTTTTTTCGGCGGCATGGGCGGCTGCGCGATGATCGGTCAGAGTATGATCAATATCAGCTCCGGCGGCCGTGGTCGGCTCTCCGGGATTACCGCCGCGTTAAGTCTGCTGGCCTTTATTGTCCTGGCGTCCGGGTGGATCGAAATGATTCCGCTGGCGGCACTGGTCGGGGTGATGTTCATGGTGGTGATCGGCACTTTCGCCTGGTCGAGCCTGCGTATCCTGCACAAGATTCCGCGCAGCGATGCGCTGGTGCTGGTGCTGGTCTCCGGGGTGACGGTGGTCTCTGACCTGGCGATTGCGGTGGCGGTTGGAGTGGTAGTGTCGGCGCTGGTATTTGCCTGGGAGAGTGCCAAACGGATCGATTCTGTTACTCAGCTGGATGAGCAGGGGACAAAAATCTACCGCTTGAGCGGTCAGTTGTTTTTCGGTTCGATCCGCAGTTTTTATGATCAGTTTACACCACAGGATGATCCGCAGCAGGTGGTGATCGATTTCAGTGACTCGCGGGTCTGCGACCACTCCGGCCTCGAAGCGATCAGCAGCCTGACCGAGCGCTACCTGAATCAGGGCAAAAGGCTGCGGTTGAAGGGTCTGAGTGAAGAGTGTCGCACTCTGCTCGAGAATGCCGGCAGTATGATCGAGGTTAATCTGGAAGATCCGCGCTACCGGGTGGCGACCGATAAGCTGGCATAAAATCGATCCGTTGTGACAGCTGCCGATTGTTGTAGAAATGGTTTGACAAAAAACTGCCCGCTTCCTATAGTTTAGCCGCTTTTCAGCCCCAGATTCCGGTCGGGGTTTTTTTAAATTTCATTCAGGAGAGATTGAAATGGCATCGACATTTAAAGTTGCAGTTCTGCCCGGCGATGGAATCGGGCCTGAGGTTATGGCTGAAGCACTCAAGGTGCTGGATGCCATCGAAAAGAAATATCAGGTGACTTTCGAGCGGACGATGGCCAACGTCGGTGGTGCCGGGATCGACAATGAAGGCAAGGCACTGCCCGACAGCACGGTGGAAATCTGCAAGTCTGCTGAAGCGATTCTGTTCGGCAGTGTCGGTGGTCCCAAATGGGAGAGCCTGCCACCCGATGAGCAGCCGGAGCGTGGTGCCCTGCTGCCGTTGCGGAAGATTTTCGGCCTGTTCTGCAACCTGCGTCCGGCCATCATCTTCCCCGCTCTGATCGGATCTTCGAGCCTGAAAGAGGAAGTGATCGAAGGTGGTTTCGATCTGCTGGTGGTGCGTGAACTGACCGGCGGGATTTACTTCGCTTCCCCGAAAGGGATCGAAGGCGAGGGGGCCGAGCGGACCGGTTTTGATACCATGAAGTATTCCGCTGCCGAAGTCGAGCGGATCACGCATGTCGCTTTTGAAGCGGCCCGCAAACGGGGCAGGAAGGTCTGTTCCATCGACAAGGCCAATGTGCTGTCGACTTCGGTGCTCTGGCGCGAAGTCGTCGAGCGGGTCGCCAGACAGTATCCCGATGTCGAGCTTTCCCACATGTATGTCGATAATGCCGCCATGCAGCTGGTCAAGTGGCCGAAGCAGTTTGACGTGATGCTCTGCGGCAACATGTTCGGTGACATCATTTCCGATGAAGCCGCAATGCTGACCGGTTCCCTCGGCATGCTGCCCTCCGCCTCGCTGGCCGAAGGTTCTTTCGGCATGTACGAGCCTTCCGGCGGCAGCGCTCCCGATATTGCCGGGCAGGGGATCGCCAACCCGATTGCGCAGATCCTGTCGGCATCGATGATGCTGCGTTACTCCTTCGGTATGATCGAGGCCGCTGACGCGCTCGATGCCGCGGTCGAAAAGACGCTGAATGACGGCTACCGGACCGGTGACATCTATCAGGGCAAAGCGGGCGAAAAGAAGGTCAATACGGTCGAGATCGGCGACGCGATTACCGCCCGCCTGTAAATAAACCGAAGCCGAGGCCCGCAACCGGTCTCAGCATCAGAACTGGAGCCAGATCAGGGGGCGGTGATCGCCCCCTGTTGTTTTTATGTCGACTGCAGATCGATTCAATCCAGGCGCTTATCGCGACGGCGACAGTTATCTCCATCGTTTCGATGTACGGTTGAAACTGCTGCTGCTGCTCGGATTGATCGCCTGCCTGTTCTCCGCCACCTCCCCGTTGCGGTTGCTGCTGCTGTTGTTGCTCTGGGCCGCCGGGGCCTGCTTTTGCGGTAACGCTCTGCGTGACAGTTGGCGGGTACTGTCGTTCATGCGCTGGTTGTTGCTGTTCACCCTGCTGTTGCATCTCTTTTTTACCCCCGGCCGGACTCTGTTCGGAACCAGCTGGTTGTCTTACGACGGCCTGTTGCGCGGGCTGCTGGTCGACGCACAGTTGTTGCTGGCGGTTCTGTTCTCGTTGCTGCTGGCCTGGACCACCCGGCCGGAGCGGTTGGCCTGGGGGTTGACCGGTCTGTTTGCGCCGCTGCAGCGTTTTAATGTTCCGGTCCGCGAGACCGGCGGGTTGCTGTTGCTGGTCCTGCATTTTTTCCCCCTGATCCGTGAAGAGGTCGTGCAGTTGCAGACCGGCAGCCCTTCGCCTGATGATGGCTGGCAGGCGAAGATCAGGCAGCGGGTGGCGCTGATCGAACCGCTGTTGTTCCGTCTGGTCGATCGAGCTGACCGCCTGGCGGTCGATATCGTCTCCGGTCGGCAGCCGGATCTCTCTGCGGAACCGTCCGTGGAGCGCCGTTTAAGTCGCTTTGACCTGGTCTTTTTCTGTGGTGGGCTGTTACTGTTGGTGTTGCTCTGGATGGTATGAGATGGCGAAAATTAAGTTGACCCTTGAATATGATGGGACGAATTACGTCGGTTGGCAGGTGCAGCCGAACGGAGTATCGGTACAGCAACGCGTTGAACTGGCGTTGAAACAGTTGCTCGGCGAACCTGTGCGGGTTCATTCCTCCGGTCGCACCGACGCCGGGGTGCATGCGCTGGGGATGGTCTGTCATCTGGTCACCTCTCGGGAACTGCCGCTCAGCGCCTGGCGTGACGGGGTGAACCGTTATCTGCCCGACAGTATCGCCGTGCGGGCTGCCGA
>JAADGW010000172.1 GCA_013152145.1 Deltaproteobacteria bacterium | reverse complement strand
GGCCGATCTTTTTGCGTTTTCTGCTGCACTGCCCTCCGGCGACGGCGTCATCGGCAGCACTCCGATCCTTGACCAAGGGTCCGGGAAGCACGGGTCCACCCGTTGCCCCGATACGAAAGTCGAGCGCATACAACCAACTTTCACCGCTGTCGGCACAAGGATTCTGCCGGGGGGTAAAGCTGGTGAAGTTCAGGATATTCCCCAGCAGCGCCGCCTGACTGATATTGCGCTCCTTGAAATCGGGAAAATTCAGCAGCCAGCCCTGCTGACTCAGTCTCGGCAACGGCCGCGGAAAAGAACCGATCCCGGCGTCAGCAGCGTAAGCCTTGCCGTTTGAGACATCCAGCAGGTCGGTATTTCGCTGCAGCGTTGTATACGACCAGTGATCGTCGCTCCCTTTCGGCTCCTTCAACCCATAATAGCTTTGCTGATCACCGTTCTCGCCATCGGCGGCGGTTAAAAACCGGCCGGTACCGAAAAAGAGCCAGCGGTCAATCTGTCCGCCACCTCCAGCCCGGCGGTCGGCGCTGCGACAATCGGCTGTCCGCTCGAAACGCTGCTCCCGTCGATGCGTTTCTTAACCGTCCCGGGAGAAAGATCGAGAAACAGGCTGTTGCCGTCCCAGTGGCTGAGATCCGGATCATCATTAACGATCAATCGACGCAAGGCTCCCCCCCAGCCGTTCTCCGCGTTGCCGTCAACCGTCCCGAAGTAAACTGCATCGGTACTGTAATCGAGATCCCAGTCGACACTTATCGGCTCGCTGACCAGACTGTTGGCCTCCAGTTTCACGAAACTGAAATCGTTGCTGTCAGCGGCCGCGCACTCGCCGGTGGCGCGCATAAAGCAGAGCTGTTGTCGCCCGTCGGTCAGGCGGTCCAGCTGCAACACAAACAGCCGCCCCGGTTGCCGGCTGGCAAACCGGGCCAGCGATCGTGCATCGGGCAATCCCGTCGCACCGGCCGGGCCGGAACCGAACACCAGATAGTGGCTGGTGCCGTAACGTCCGGACCGCCCATCCTCAATCCGTATCACCGCCGGATAACTGGTGGTGAAACCGAGCCCCGGAACGGTCACCTCGGCCAGTAATTGCGGCGGGACCTCCGGGTCGGTGATATCGAAAACGGAAAAGGCCGAGCGCATCAGCTTGTCATCGGCACCGAGTCGCCCGTCCTGATCCAGATCCGCATTGATCGCCCCGCCGCCAAGCCGCATACCGGCCACCAGCAAGGTTCCCCAGCCGTTCGGGTGACGTTCATCCTCCGGGAAGACCCGGGCATCAAAGACCTTCGGTTTAAGGTCGTTGTAATAGACATGACGGTAGTCGGGATCGGTCAACCAGTACAGCTGCGGCAGCAGATTGTGCGGAACATAGGCCCAGACCTCGGCGCCCAGCTGATAGTTGTTTTTACCACGGTCGACGCTGCCGTCCGCCAGGCTCGGTTGCCGCCGCCAGGAATGACTTGACGGAGCATAAAAACCGGCGTTAAAAGCGTGCAGCATGCCGTCGTTCGCCCCGACATAAACCATGCTGCGGCGGTTTTTGTAGCGCAGGTAAAACTTGGCGTAGCTGCGATCACGGTAGAGCAGGTCAAGGTTCTCGGCCGGGCGACCGACAACCGTCGGTGTTGAGTGGATGATATCCCCCAGCCGCCAGATACCGTCACGCAGCAACCCCTGTGCCTGATACTGATATGCCCGGCTGCGCATGGCCGGCACACGGGAACGGCCGAAACTGAACGGACCCTGATCCTGGCCGCGCACCCAGTTGATCAACCGGTCCGCCTGATAATCACGAAAAGCGGGATAATCATCGGTAGTGATTCCCGGCGGTGGATTGTTCGCCGTGTAACGAAAGGGTGCGGACAGGTGCAGGTAGGGGGCCAGCAGTGCCCGGTTCGCCACCGTAAAATCGACCACCTCCCCCGGTTCGGCGAGCAGGTCACCATCATCAACAAAGGTAAAGATATATCGTTCGGGATCGGCAGCACGGTAGTTGCGTTGATGGGTCGGCCGCAGTTCCTGCTGATTCAGCCAGTCGCTGGACGTCCACAAAAAGCGAAGGGACTCCTTATCCCCGACGGCAACCGGGGTGACCAGTTCGGAGGGATCGAGACGGCCGTTGGAGTGCAGCACCGAACCATCCGGCTGAAGAATCCCGTCACGGTATTTTTTGACCTGTTGCCCGTTCTCGGCAGCCGTATCGAAAACAACGAACAGATCATCGGCATCATCGAGGGCCTGATTACCATTGGTATCTTCACGCAGGTTGCCGTAATCATCGACCAGCAGAGCCTGAAGCCGGCCGGTCCATTGCAGGGTATGCCCACGGCGATCATCATATTCCGGGTAATAAATCGACTGATAGACGGCCCCCGCTCCGGTCCGGGAACTGGCAATAACAGCGGCAGCGGTGCCGGAATAACTGCGCTTTGAGATCGCCAACAATACCGACTCCAGCTGCTTCTCCAGCGCAAAACCATCGTTGGCAAAATAAAACCCGTCCGGATTACAATCCCCGTCCCGATCCCATTCGTTGATTTTATCGCGGCAGTCGGGCTCCCCGGTGATCGGGTCCAGGTTGTCGATCAGATAGCGGTTGATATCCCCCGCAGGCAGAGGATCCGGGGTATAATCAGCATCCCGGTCGACAAAGGCGCCATTGATCGCGGCTTCGCGCAGCCGCCTGCTGGCATCATTGTAACGGGCCGTATCGTCCTCACCGAGCGCCGCCAGAACATAATAGGAAATCACCTGCTGATGTCCCGGCAGTTCCGGATCGGAGCGCAAATCCTCATGCCGCAGCTGATAGGCGACATCATCAAGCATTTCATTTTCGCCGCTCAGGCCGACCCCGTCACCGGTGAGTGATGGCTGATGGTTGCCATCCCAATCACGATACGGAGCGCCATCATTGAAGTGCAGCACAAAGGTTTGCGCACAATCCGGCTTTGCGCCGAGCTGCGGATAAAAATAGGGATCGTTCTCCGGCCCGAACGGGTAGCTCGGCCGGGGACTTTTATCGGCATAAAAACCGTCACCGGTCGGGCTGGCCTGGCGCAGATAGTTGCCGATCTCAACCAGCGTTTCAGCGATCGGGGTGGTCCCCCAGAGCAACGGGTATTCCTCCACCACCCGCAGACTGTTGGCAAGCGGATCGCGCACCCCGGTCGGCAGGCAGACATCGGTCGTGGTCCGCTGCTCGGGCGGCAGGCTCGGATCGGGATAGCAGGGATAGAGGGTGCCGCCGTTGACCCGGTTCCCGGTATAAATCTCGGCGGGATCGAGACTGTGATCGTAGTTATAGACGGCCAGCCCCAGACGCATCGACCCGGAGGCTTTCTGCATCAGACCGATCGGTTCTTCACGGACACCGACGCGGATGGCATAGCCGCTGGAGACCTCAATCGCCAGCCAACCGACAGCCTCTGCGCGATGAGAGGTTTCGTGGTCCGCCGATCGCTCCTCAGCAAGCATCAATTCGACCCGCTGTTCATTATTGCCGGTCGGTGAACTTTTAACTCTGATGGTTGCCGGATCGGTTTCATGGTTGGACTGAATGGCACTCAGCAGGATCGGCCGTTCGGAAAAAGCGTTATCCCGATCATACCGAAGGACCGACCGGTCCTGAGTCACCGCCGTGAGCGTCCCGGCCTGCAGCCTGAAAGTCCGCCCGGCATGGCTCCAACGACCGACCGAGACACCTGAGGCGCCTTCGGGAGGTACGACTGCGATGGCGGCCACCTGCTCAATGCTGTTGTGCCGGCAACTGCTGCCGCCCCCTTTGCTTTCCTGCTCCTGGATTGTCACCCGGACAAATGAACGATCGAGGTTGCCGCCGGGAAAATAAGTCCGCAGGGCCAGGGCATCAGTATCCCCGGCGGAGTCCCAACGACAAAGGCTGGAGAATACGATCGGCTTTGCCGTCGGCAGCGGCGCGTCCCAGTTGATCTGCAGTGCCGTTACGCCGGGACTGCCAGGCACTCCACACTGGCCGTCGCTGACCGGTTGGGCATCTGCTGCGGCACAAAACTGCCAGATCGCGCCCTGATCATCCTTTATCTCCAGACAACCCAGCGCCTGGCCCGCGGCAGAACGCGATTCAACCA
>JAADGW010000089.1 GCA_013152145.1 Deltaproteobacteria bacterium | reverse complement strand
GCCCTGAGCCAGAAGATCGCCTCCTCAACCGTTGTCGCCACGGTACATTGACAGTCAGCCAACCCGAGCCGTAACCAAATTTTAACGGCATCCTCGCGGCAAGGCTGATAAAACAGAATTCTAACCATAAAAACCTCGTTATTAAACAACAGTATGCACATTAAGCAAACTCAATGCCAAGATTTTAATTTATCTTCAACTGCTATTATTGCAAAGCTCTCAGAGAACAGCATATATTTATCGGCTACGCTACGCCATTCGGCAACAAAAGTTGCATAAACTTCGGCTGATCGTTCCGAACTATATAATTTCACTCACGAAAAAATGGTTCAACCAAAGCTGCCGGCGCAACTTAAATTGAACCCCTTTTTCTTGCGTCTCGTACCGCCTCAGTTGGCGGTTTTCAACCTTTTACTTAATGCCTGATGAGAAACCCCCAGCATCCGCGCCGCGATAGTCTGATTACCACCGGCCCGTTTCATCGCCTCCTTGACCAGCAACCGACTGACCTGTTTCAGGGTCGGCAATTCTTCGGCAAAGCGTATCCGGGAACTCGGCTCATCAGCATCCCCGCCGGTCTCTTCTTTCTGTGATAATGGAGGGAGCATTTCACGGAAGCAGGACGTCGACAACACGCCGCGTCGGTGCAAGCTGACGGCATTAACCACCATGGCCCGCAACTCTCTGACATTCCCGGGAAAGCTGTGGGTCGACAGCAAAGTCACCAACTCTGGAGGGAGAGTCGGTATTTTCTTCCCCAGCGACTCTGATGCTTCAGCCAGAAAATACCGCAATAACGGCTCAATATCGTCTTTCCGTTCCCGCAGTGGCGGAATAATCACCCGATGAGTCCAGAGCCGATAGAGCAAATCCCGCCGAAATTTGCCTTCCGCTTCCATGGCCCGCAGATCCCGGTTGGCGGCAACCAGGATCCGTGCATTTATCTTGCGGGGTTTGTCACTCCCCAACGGGTAGTACTCCCCCTCCTGCAGCAGGCGCAACAGCTTGATCTGCGAGGCAATGCTCAGATCACCGATCTCATCCAGAAACAGGATGCCGTTCTGCGCCTGTTCGATCATCCCCGAACGATTCCGCTCCGCCCCGGTGTAGGCACCTTTGATATGACCGAAGAGCGTGTCGGAAAAAACTGTATCATCCAATCCTGCAACGTTCACGGCAAGCCAAGGTCGTTCGGGGCAACTGAGTTGATGCAAAGCCCGGGCGATCAATTCTTTGCCGACACCGCTCTCCCCGGCAATCAAGACGGGTTCGGGACTGGTGGCGATCGCCTGCAGGTAGCTGAAAATCTTTCGCATTTTTGGATTAACCGTCACCAGGCCGGAGAAAGCCGGATGCAACGATGAATCCTGTTGCAGCAGGGTTTCTGTCAACTGAAGGTTTTCCAGACGCAACCGGCACTGTTTCAATACGCGGGTCACACAGTAAACCACCCGCTTCCGTTCATCAGTTTTGACAAAAAAATCTGCCGCTCCCGACTTGACACAACGGATCGCGGTATCGATCTGATTCAATCCGCTGATGATAATCACCGGCAATGCCGGATAGCGCTCCGATATGTGTTCGAGCAGCTGCAGACCGGAAACATGCGGCATCTTCAGGTCGAGCAGAACCAGGCTGTAGGCGTTTTCCGTCAACAGTTTCTGAACCTCACGGCTATCGACACAGGCTTCAATATTGTTAATCCCCGCAGAGACCTTTAACGACAGGGCCATACTGTTCAGCCAGTCGGCCTCATCATCAACGATCAGAATCGGTTTATCCGGAAATACGACGGCCATGAACGTTACTCTGCCTCCCTCGGTAACGGCAACACCAGCGAGACACAGGTTCCCGCCCCCGGTTGCGATTCAAAAGATAACCATCCGCCATGTTCCCTGACAATATGGTCCGAAACCGAAAGCCCCAAACCGGTCCCCCTCCGATCACGCTTAGTCGTCATGAAGGGTTCGGTGACAGAGTTGAGCACTTCCGGCGCAATCCCCCGCCCCTGATCAATGACCTGCAGAACGATCCGTGCCGCCCCCGGGTGATAGCAGGTTTTCAGCTGTATTGCCTGTCTACTGTTATCCAATGCCTGGCAGGCATTCAGCAGCAGATTGATGATGACCTGCTCCAAGCGCCCGGCATCAGCCTTGAGCAAAGGAAGATCTTCGGCCAGTTCCAACGTGAAACAATCGGTGCTCTGCCTGATGGTATTGTCAACCAGCCGAATTGCCGTCCGGGCAACCTTATTGATATCAGTCAGCTGGAACCCTTCTTTGTCCTCATGCTGGGAAAAGTCTCGCAGGCCATTAACAATCCGCTTGATCCGTTTCGCCCCCCCATGTATCGCGACCAGCAATCCGGGAACCTCGTGCCCGAGATCGGCCGCACTCAATCCACCGAAAAGGATGTCTTTTGAACCACATAAATGCTGCTTCAAGAACGTCAATAGATCCTGGAAAACCGGCAGAAGAATATCACTATTGTAGAGGATGAGGGCATTCGGGCTATTGATTTCATGAACCACGCCGGCAGCCATCACCCCGAGCGACACCATCCGGCTGGAACGCATTGATTCTTCAAGCAGCCGCTGCTTGCCACTGATGTCCACACAGATAAGGATCACCTGCTGCGATTCACTGTCCTCTTCCAACAAGGGGTAGGCACGGATCTGCCAGATCCTGCCATCTGGAGTCGTAAGCTGTTCCTCGGCGAGCTTTCCGGTTTCGAGACAGCGCTGCAACGGATTCCTCTTCTCGTCAAAAAACTGGAGAAACATCAGTCCGTCTTCGTGACTCCCCAGTTTCTTTTTCAGCAGCCGGTAAGCCCGATTGGTCCAGAGCAACTGCATTTCGGTACCCAGCAGAGCAATCGGATCCGAAATTGCGTCGAGTAACGCTCCAAACTGCCGGGACAGATGCTTGTTACGTTGCTCACTGGATCGCAGCTGGTCTGCCGTTTTTTTCCGCGCCGAGATATCACGAACAGCGACGATCCTGGCAGCGGCCCCCTGAAACCGGCACTCGACGCCAAAGGATTCACCCGGGAAAATCGTGCCGTCCCGGCGCTTGAAATTCACTTCATAAATATCGTTATCATCAGCCGCAATGTAGTCCAAAACTCTCGGCAGAGACTCCGGGGAAACCAGTTGCAGCGCAGATTTCCCCAGCAGTTCAGCGGGCTCATAACCGACAAGATCAGCCATCTGTTGATTCAGATAGACAACCTGATACCGACAACGACGATAGATAAAAATCCCGTCAAACCCCTTTTCAATCAGGGTCCGGTAAAGGGTTTCGCTCTCCTGGCGAAGTTCCTGTTCCTGAACATAATCAGTGACATCCGTAATACAGACCAGAGCCCGGTGGAGGGGTCCATCCTCCAGCGGAGTGGCTGACAACATCAGGTGGCATAAACAAGTCCCCTGTTCGGTCGCCCGCAGCAAAGCAACCGGTTTCCCCTGACAGGCAACCCCGTTCTCCAAGGCATCCAGCAGGCTGTTGTTGATCGGGCATGAGTCGCACGTAACCCCGGAGCCGCAGCTGTCGACAGCGGCATTAACGCATTGGAACAGTTCTCCGGCCCGGTGGCCGAGCGCAGCCGTTTCCGACCGGCCGGAAAACTCCAGGGTTGCCCTATTGAGTTTAACAATCCGTCGGTCAGCATTGACGACAAACATGAGAACCGGGGCGATCTGACAGATCGCATCCAACTCAGCTTCGACCTCTTTCAACCGGTCGTTCTGCCGCCGCAGTTCCTCTTGCGTCTTTTTCAACTCAGTGGCCCCATTAAAAGGTCACCGCAACCGACTTCAGTTTGGGACAAAAAGCTGTACTTCAAGGGACTTGTCAAATTCAACTGCATAACTTTCAAAAAAATCTGTCGACAATAAAAA
>JAADGW010000040.1 GCA_013152145.1 Deltaproteobacteria bacterium | reverse complement strand
CCTTCGGTCAAGGGGTAGACCGGCAGAATCCGGCCGAAGCTGAGCGGATCTTTTTCCAGGAACGTGCGTGGATCAGTCCCTTCCGGGAGAAGTTCCGCATCGGGATGATAAACTTCGCGAGTCGCCCCGAACTGTTTTACCTCACCGATGAAGACCGCCTGTTGTCCGATCGGAAAGCGTTTTTGCAACCATGCTTTACGGTAGCGAAACCATTTCAGGGTAATCTGACCGCTGTCATCAGCGACGATGACCTGGTACATCGTCCGGCGACTGCGCGCGCCGGTCGACTCCCCGGCGGCCAGCACCCGACCGACAAAAACTTCCTGCTGTCCGGCACGCAGGCGGGAAATCGGTTTGAGCTGGCGTCGATCTTCGTAACGTAAAGGGAGATGATAGAGAGCGTCCTCGACCGTTTGCAGGCCGAGTTTTTCCAGTTTGGACAGAATCCGCGGACCGATACCGCGCATCTTACCGAGAGGGAGAGTCAGTGCTGGTTGACTTTCTGTGGTTGAGTCGGCAGAGGGCATCTGCCCGGTTCAATCGCTGAAGATGGCGTTCAGTGCCGTGATGACCTCATCAACATCCAGCCCATGAACCTTTGCCCCTTGTTCAATCGTTTCGTGTATGGCACCCATACAGCCGACGCAGCCGAGATTGAATTGGCCGAGAACCTTGGAAACTTCCGGGCTCATCTGCAGAACCTGCTGAAAGGTCATGTCTTTGGTGATTTTCTGGCCCATTGGTTCCTCCAATACGTAGTTTTATCGTAACTATTCAGCAGGATGACCTCGGGGTGCCCACTTCAAGGGTGACTGTCGCCCGGATGGCCGGATGGCGACAGTCAAGCCCCATGGATGGGTTCATGCGGCCCTTGGAGCGGGCAGCGCGAGGTCATCCATCGCGCCGCTGAATAGTTACGTTTTATCTGACATTCTGAATATTTACAATTATATGGATTGTCACAGAAGAACTGAACTATTGCAAGAAAAACGGGGCACAATCAAAAGATCTGCCCCGCATTGCCAACCGGTTGCGGAATATTTCAACTATATTCGATGTTGGTTATTTCGTAAACACGTACCCCGGAAGGAACGTTGATATTGACCTCTTCATCGACCGAGTGACCGATCAGCGCCTTGCCGACCGGCGAGGTGACAGAAATTTTGCCGACTTTAATATCGGCCTCATCTTCACCGACAATCTGATAAGCCACTTCTTTTTCTGTGTCGATATCAAACAGCGTCACCTTGGCGCCGAAAACAATCTTGTCGCTGACGATGGTCGCCGGATCGATCACCTGGGCCCGGGCGATCTTGTCTCCCAGTTCCTGAATCCGCCCTTCGACAAAGCCCTGACGGTCCTTGGCGGCATCATATTCGGCGTTTTCTGACAGATCCCCATGGCTGCGAGCTTCGGCAATATCCTGAACGACCTTGGGCCGCTCAACCCGAATCAGTTGCTTCAACTCTTCCTGCAGGCGCTGATGGCCCTCGACGGTCATCGGAACCGCTCCACTCATACTGTTTGACTCCTGAAAAAAACAGCGGGCGGGAAAACCCGCCCACATGATTGGTTGTATTGAATTTTTATGCTCCAGTTACGACACGGAATAATACTCCTGCAACGGTCTGACGTCAAGATTTTCTCGTAACATCGCCAGAATCCCATCGGTTACCGCCTTTATCCCCGCCACGGTGGTAAAATAGGCAATCTCCTGCATCAGTGCCGAGCGAGCGCCGGATCGAGAAAGAATCGGCAACCGACTGGGCTCCCAGGGTGGTATTGAAGACCATGCAGATTTCGCGGCTCTTGATGGCGTCAACACAGTGCGGCCGCCCTTCTTTTACTTTATTCACAGAGTCTACCGGGATCTTGTTTTCATTGAGGAAATTCGCGGTTCCGCTGGTTGCAACGATGGTAAAGCCGGCAGCAATCAGTTTTTTGACCGATTCAAGAATCAACGCCTTGTCCGAATCCTTAACACTGACAAAGATCTTGCCGCTGGTCGGCAGTTTAACCCCGGCAGCCAGCTGAGCCTTGGCAAAGGCCTTGCCGAAATCGTAGTCGATTCCCATCACCTCGCCGGTCGATTTCATTTCAGGACCGAGCAGGGTATCGACACCCGGAAATTTAACAAAGGGGAAAACCGCTTCTTTGACCGAGATGTGCCTGGGGATGATATCGCCGGACACCCCGAGCTCGGCCAACGATTGACCGGCCATCACCTTGGCGGCGATCTGCGCCAGTTGTCGACCGGTGGCCTTCGAAACAAAAGGCACGGTCCGACTGGCGCGAGGGTTAACCTCCAGCAGGTAGATGGTCTCGCCTTTGACCGCAAACTGGATGTTCATCAGACCGATAACTTTTAACTCCAGAGCCAGCTCAATGGTCTGCCGACGGATTTCGGTCACAATCTCCTGCGGTAGAGAATAGGTCGGCAAGGCGCAGGCCGAGTCACCGGAGTGAATCCCCGCCTCCTCGATATGCTGCATGATGCCGCCGATGACGACTTCACTGCCGTCGGAGAGAGCATCGACATCGATCTCGATGGCGTCTTGAAGAAATTTGTCGATCAGGATCGGATGCTCCGGTGAGGCCTGAACCGCGAATTTCATGTAGTCGTGCAGGCGTTCGACATCGTAAACGATCTCCATCGCCCGGCCGCCGAGCACATAAGAGGGGCGAACCACAACCGGGTAGCCGATCCGCGCTGCGATCTTTTCTGCTTCTTCAAAAGATCTGGCGAGGCCGTTCTCCGGCTGCCGCAGATTGAGTTTGTGCAGCAGAGCCTGAAAACGTTCGCGGTCTTCGGCGCGGTCGATAGCATCCGGTGACGTGCCGATGATCGGCACACCGGCAGTTTCAAGCGCCACGGCCAACTTCAGCGGGGTCTGGCCGCCATACTGGACGATGACTCCTTCCGGCTTTTCAATATCGACAATCTCCAGAACATCTTCAA
Source organism: Deltaproteobacteria bacterium (assembly GCA_013152145.1). Lineage (GTDB taxonomy): Bacteria > Desulfobacterota > Desulfuromonadia > Desulfuromonadales > Geopsychrobacteraceae > Malonomonas. The sequence goes on along the minus strand of JAADGW010000040.1, from coordinate 2,432 downwards.
GGGTCAGCGGTTCAAAATAGAGCCGGTCAGAGGTGTCGTAATCGGTGGAAACCGTCTCCGGGTTACAGTTGACCATAATAGTTTCGAAACCGGCATCAGACAGGGCAAAAACGCCATGCACACAGCAGTAGTCAAATTCGATCCCCTGGCCGATCCGGTTCGGACCGCCGCCGAGAATCATGATTTTGCGCTTATCGCTCGGCTCGGCTTCACACTCGGTTTCGTACGTTGAGTAAAGGTACGGGGTAAATGCTTCAAACTCGGCCCCACAGGTATCAACCCGCTTGTAGACCGGCCGGATGGAGAACTTTTTCCGCAGTTCCCGCACATCCCTTTCCGTCACCTCCCAGAGGAAAGCCAGCCGCTTGTCGGAGAAACCGTACTGCTTGGCATCACGCAGCAGGTCGATAAATTGCTGCTCGCCGGTTGCCATCTGGTTCTTCCTGGTGACCAGCAACGACTCCATTTCAATGATCTGCTCAATATTGCGCAGAAACCAGGGATCGATCCCGGACAGTTGATGAATCTCATCAATACTGAAACCGGCGCGGATAGCATCTCCCAGGTGCCACATCCGTTCCCAGTTGGGAACCCGCAGAGAGGTGCGCAATGCGTCCAGTTCTTTTTGCGACAGGGTCCGCCGGTCGTTACCGGGGGTTTCAAACAGGCGACTTTCAAAACCGTGTGAATCGATTTCCAGTGAGCGCAGCGCCTTCTGCAGACTTTCTTTGAAGGTTCGGCCGATCGCCATTGCCTCACCGACCGATTTCATTTGCGTGGTCAGGATGGCATCGGCCTGGGGAAATTTTTCAAAGGTGAAACGCGGCACTTTGGTGACCACGTAATCGATGGTCGGCTCAAACGATGCGAGGGTCTCACGGGTGATGTCGTTGGGGATTTCGTCGAGTCGATAGCCGACCGCCAGCTTTGCGGCGATCTTGGCGATCGGGAAGCCGGTCGCTTTCGAGGCCAGCGCCGAAGAGCGGGAGACTCGCGGGTTCATCTCGATCACCACCAGGCGACCGTCCTGTGGATTGATGCCGAACTGGATATTGGAGCCACCGGTATCGACACCGATCTCCCGGATGATTTTCAACGAGGCGTCACGCAGGATCTGGTATTCCTTGTCGGTCAGGGTCTGGGCCGGGGCAACGGTGATTGAATCACCGGTGTGAACCCCCATGGCATCGAAGTTTTCAATCGAGCAGATGATGACGACGTTGTCGGCCACGTCACGCATCACCTCAAGCTCGTACTCTTTCCAGCCGATCACCGATTCCTCGATGAGAATTTCATTGGTCGGCGATGCCTCGACCCCGGCGATGGCCATCTGCTCGTATTCTTCTCGATTATAGGCGATTCCGCCGCCGGTACCGCCGAGAGTATAGGACGGGCGGATGATCGCCGGGAAACCGACGTCCTTGATCACCTCCATGGCTTCTTTGTAGCTGTGTGCCAGGCCGGATCGGGGGACGGCGAGGCCGATCTTTTCCATCGCCTGTTTGAACAGGGTGCGATCTTCCGCTTTTTTGATCGGTCCGAGTCTGGCACCGATCAATTCAACATCGTACTGATCTAAAACACCCGCTTCAGCGACAGAAACCGCCGTATTGAGAGCCGTTTGCCCGCCGAGGGTCGGCAGCAGTGCATCCGGGCGTTCTTTTTCGATAATCCTGGTCAGCACCTCCGGAGTCACCGGTTCAACATAGGTCCGGTCAGCAAAGTCGGGATCGGTCATGATCGTCGCTGGATTGGAATTAAGCAGGACGACCTCGTAGCCCTCCTCTTTCAATGCTTTGCAGGCCTGAGTCCCCGAATAATCGAACTCGCAGGCCTGACCGATGATGATCGGGCCGGCACCGATAATCAGAATTTTTTTAATGTCTGTACGTTTTGGCATGGGTGTTCCTTATATAAAAAAATCGGTGAAGACTAGCTTTTGTGTTTCGCCATCAGCTCGATAAAACGAGCGAACAGATACTGTGCATCGTGCGGACCGGGTGATGCTTCCGGATGATATTGAACGGAAAAAGCCGGCACCTCGAGATGGCGAATTCCCTCGACGGTGTTGTCGTTGAGGTTGATGTGAGTTACCTCGAGCTGTTCGCCGAGAGATTCACGGTCAACGGCAAAACCGTGATTCTGCGAGGTAATTTCAACCCGCTGGCGTTGATAGTCGAGGACCGGCTGGTTGCCGCCGCGATGGCCGAATTTCAGCTTGTAGGTTTTTCCGCCCAGTGCGATGGCTAACAGCTGATGACCGAGGCAGATACCGAAGATCGGGACTTTGCCGAGCAGTTTAACGATATTCTGCTGGGCGTAACTGATCGGCTCCGGGTCACCGGGGCCGTTGCTCAGGAAGACACCATCCGGGTTCATCTGCAGAACCTCTTCCGCCGGGGTGGTCGCCGGGACCACGCTGACAGTGCAGC
>JAADGW010000079.1 GCA_013152145.1 Deltaproteobacteria bacterium | reverse complement strand
CAGGCTGGCGAGGTTCGCTTCATAAATAGCTTCGTCGTATCGGATCGCCGTTTCGGGGTAGGCGATCTGCCGGGCGATTTTTTTCGCCGTTTGTCGGGCCCGTTTGGCGGGGCTGCTGAGCAGCAGGTCGGGGGTGCCGCTATGGGCTGCCAGCCGTTCGCCCATCAAGGGCGCGGCCTTCTTCCCTCTGGTATTTAACGGTCGGTCGAAATCGGTTGCGGCAGCCGTATGCCAATCCGATTTGGCGTGCCGGATCAGGATCAGTTTTTTCATGGTTTCTCCAGTGTGCAGACGTCGAGGCGGTAGCCGAAACTGTCCTCGAACAGGTCTCCCTTGGTTTCTGCACCATAAGCCTCGACAGAAAGGTCGGTCTCCCCGGCCAGGGTCATCTTCAGCACTCCCTTCTGGAGCCGGCAGTCGAACTCGCTGATCTGGCGGTTGCGACGGCGATCAAGTCCGTCGGCCAGGCGCAGGATGCCGCCCAGCTTACGGACCAGAAGCTGATCTTCTACAGACAGGGTTGAGAAGTTGCGGTGGCCTTTTTTCGGTTTGGCTTTGCGGTGGTAGCGGGCCAGGTTGGCGATGATTTCCCGTTCCCGCGGGGTAAAGCCGAACAGGTTGGCGTGACGGATCAGGTGGTACGAATGTTTGTGATGCTGGTGATAGCTGATGAAGTAGCCGATATCATGTAACAGGGCGGCTGCTTCCAGAAGTTCTTTGTTGCGGTCGGTCAGTTTGTTCTGCGCAGCGATCGCCTGGAAGATTTTTACCGCCAGTCGGCAGACCTGCTCTGAATGCTGCTCATCAAAGCGACAGGAGCGGGCAAACTCGAGGACTGATTTTCGCCAGTCACGCGGCTGGTCACTGACCGGTAGCAGCCCCCGTTTCTGCAGGCTCTGCAGGATCAGTCCTTCCCGGATCCCTTTGGCATTGATCCGCAGCAGGTTGGTGTGTATTTTACGCATCAGTTCATCGGTGAGGATCATGCCGGCGATGATGATATCGGCCCGCTCTGGATTGAGGCCGGCAATATTCTGCCGTTCTTTCTGATCTTTCCGGGTCAGCATTGCCGACAGGTGAATGACCTCGGAGTGCAGGATTTCGTAGCGGTGCACCGACTCATATTGCTCACCGCGCATGGCCATGACCATTGAGCCGATATTGGTCATGGTGCCGCCGGAACCGACCAGACAGTTGACCTGCAAAGCGTCATCGATTCCAGCTTTTTTCAAGGTTTTGCGGATATGCTTGCGCAGTTGTTTCAGCTCCGGTTCGCCGGGCGGATCAGCGTGGAGGAATTTTTCCGTCAGGAAAACCACCCCCAGTTCGAGTGAGGAGACGGTTTCGGTATGCCGCCCGGAGGCGATGACGATCTCAACGCTGCCGCCGCCGATATCCACCATCGCGAAGCGTCGCCGGTCCATGGCGAAGTTGTGATGCAGGCTCAGTATGGCCAGCTCGGCTTCAGCCTCGCCGTCGATCACCTTGACCTCAAGACCGGTTGCGGTTTTGACCGCCCGGATGAACTCGGCGCGATTTTCCGCTTTGCGCACGGCACTGGTGGCAACCACCTCAACCATGGTTGCGCCGAGCCCGGAGATGATTTTGCACATTCGTTGCAGGGCTTCGATGGCGCGTTGCTGAGCGACCGCGGTAATCCTGCCGCTCTCGTTCAACCCTTCACCAAGGCGGACCTGGGCTTTTTCGTCGTCCAGGACCCGGAACCCTTCCTGGGGGTCGACTTCAACCACAATGCAACGAAAAGAGTTGGTGCCGATATCGATCGCGGCCAGCCTCGGCAGCGGTGCGGCGATGGTCAACGGTGTTGTCCGATGAGCTTCTTTCATGACGACCTGTTGCTGTAGCTTGTAAATGATAACCAAAGTGGTTAGTATTGGTGATTGCTACACCAAAGTATATACTAAACGGAGCGACTTGTTTTCGGGGGTATCGATGGGCTGTCTCAAAGGGAAATCCGAGGTTAACAAGAAAGACGCCAGCTTTGCATGCGGAAAGTGCGGTGCGCTGGTAAATAAAAAGGGACATGCTTGTAAACCGGTTAAGTTTGCTGCCAGCAAAAAAAAGTCCATTGAATGTAAAGTGCAAACCAAAGAGAAAATGTAATTTTCAGTAACGTGATGGCTGGCTGGACAGTTACGAGAAAACAATTATTTTAATGAGGTTTTTCCCGGTCATCCGGTCGGGATTCTCTCATAAAAAGTATAGTTGCTAACTCTCCTTTTTAAGTTAGAATCAGTGTTTACGCTGAAAGGGAGAGAGGATGACCGAATTGACGAAATTATCGTTGGTTGGATTACGGCCGGAAGCTTCGGGAGCAGAGGTTATGGCAAAAGCAGTTGCAAAGTCTGACGACAGTTCTGCGCCAGAATTTAACCTGGATGACCCGAGCCTGTATCTCAACCGGGAACTCAGCTGGCTGGAATTTAATCGCCGGGTTCTGTTTCAGGCCGCTGATCGACGTAAACCGTTGCTGGAGCGGATCAAATTTCTGGCGATCTCCGGTTCCAACATGGATGAATTTTTCATGAAGCGGATCGGTGGTTTCAAGCAACTGGTGGCCGCTGAGGTGCAGGATATCACGGTTGACGGCCGGACGCCGCAACAGCAGATTGATGAATGTTGTGTTGTTATCAGGGACTATCAACAGCAAAAAGATCGGGTCTTTAAAGAGCTTCTTGCCGAGTTGGGCAAGGTTGGCATCACGATCCTCCCTTTCAAGAGTTTGACGGATCGGGAAAAGGAAGCGCTGCGACAGTATTTTTACGACAATATTTTCCCCCTGGTGACTCCGCAATCGGTTGATCCGGCACACCCTTTCCCCTTTATCTCCAATCTGTCCCTCAACCTGCTGGTGACCTTGCGTTACCCGGGAGAAAAAGAAGAATCGCTGGCGCGGGTCAAGGTTCCGGTCGGCGCGGGGGCCAATCGCTTTGTCCGGATTGGTGAAGAAAACCGTTTCGTCCTGTTGGAGGAAATACTGGAGCACAATCTCGACCTGCTTTTCCCGGGGATGGAAATTCTCTCTTGTGAACTGTTCCGCGTGACCCGTAATGCCAACACCAGCAAAGAGGAAGAGCATGCGGACGATCTGCTGGAAATGATCGAATCGACCCTGCATCATCGTAAGTTTGCGCCGATTGTGCGGTTGCAGGTGCAGTCGAAGATCAAGCCCCTCTATCGCGGCCGGTTGGCGGCTGAATTGGGTCTGCACGAAGAACAGGATGTTTTCGATGCGAGCAGCTTGATGGGTCTGCGCGACCTCTGGGAAATTTACCGGCTGAATCTGCCCGAATTAAAGCTGGCCCCGCACCATCCGATTGAACATCCGTTGTTGCCGAAAGAGCGGAATATCTTTCACACTATCCGCGACCACCGCGCTATTTTATTGCAGCACCCCTACGAATCTTTTGCCTCCTCTGTTGAGCGTTTTCTGTGTGAGGCGGCCACCGATCCAAAAGTGCGCGGGGTCAAGATGACACTCTATCGGACCGATCCTGACAGTCAGATTGTCAGATACCTGATCCAGGCGGCAAAGAACGGTAAACAGGTCACCGTGGTGGTCGAGCTCAAGGCCAGCTTCGATGAAGAGGCGAATGTGAACCTGGCGAATAAAATGGAAGAGGCCGGGATTCATGTGACCTATGGTGTCGTCGGTTTGAAAACCCATGCCAAGATTATTCTGGTTGTGCGGCAGGACTTCAAGGGGTTGCGACGTTACGTGCACATCGGGACCGGCAATTATCACCCGGTAACCGCTCGGCTGTACTCCGACCTGGGGATGTTTCTCTACGACAAGCAGGTCGGCCGGGATGCGACTGAACTGTTCAATTACCTGACCACCGGCTTTACCCCCAAGCGCAACTACAACTTGCTGCTGCCGGCTCCGAAAATCCTCAAAAAAGCCTTGCTCGATAAAATCGCCCGGGAGATCGGTGTTCACAGTTCAAAATCGCCCGGGTTGATCCGGATGAAGATGAATGCCCTGGAAGATATTGATGTGTGCAGGGCGCTTTATCGCGCTTCACAGGCGGGAGTCAAGATCGAACTGCTGGTGCGTGACAGCTGCCGGTTACGTCCTGGAATCCCCGGACTCTCGGAGAATCTCCGGGTTGTTTCGATCGTCGGCCAGTTTCTCGAGCACGCGCGGGTGTTTTATTTTCGCAATGCCGGTGATGAGGAGTTCCTGATCGGTTCGGCTGATGCCATGCGCCGGAACCTGGAGCACCGGGTTGAGATTCTGGTGCCGGTGCCGGCCGGGGAGCTGCAGGAACAGGTCCGGGAATTTCTGGATCTGCAATTGAATGACCGGGTGACCGCCTGGGAATTGCAGACCGATGGCAGTTACCAGCTGGTCAACGGCGTTGCCCGCAAGGGCACGGACGGTTGCCAGGAGAAGCTGATCAAACTGGCCGAAAAGCGCCAGCACCAGGTTCAGCGGCTGCGCAAGCGCAAGTCACGTCAAGCCGGGGAACGGCGGCGGAAAAAGTCTTGACACCGCTGTTTCGGGTCGTTATAGTGCGCCGTTGCAGCGCTGTTTCTGCGTCTGCAGTCTGTTAATTTGTCGATAGGAGAATGCAACATGTATGCGGTGATCAAGACCGGAGGAAAACAGTACAAAGTTTCCGAAGGCGACCTGCTCAAGGTCGAGAAGATCGACGGCGCAGTCGGTGAGACTGTCGAGCTCGATCAAGTCCTCATGGTCGGTGGCGCAGAGGTTAAACTCGGAACACCTCTCGTACCAGGTGCCAAGGTTAAGGCACAGATCGTTGCCCAGGAAAAAGACAAGAAAATTCTTGTCTTTAAATCCAAGCGGCGCCAAGGGTACCGTAAAAAATACGGCCACCGTCAACCTATTACCCGACTTAAAGTCGCGGCAATCGAAGCTTAAGGAGGCGATCTCATGGCACATAAGAAAGCAGCCGGTAGTTCCAGGAACGGCCGCGACAGCGCTGGAAAGCGCCTCGGGGTCAAACGTTTCGGTGGCCAGGAAGTGACCGCCGGGTCCATTCTGGTTCGGCAGCGCGGGACCACCTTCCACCCCGGCAATAATGTCGGTTGCGGTAAGGATTACACCCTGTTCGCGCTGGTCGACGGCGTGGTCAAGTTTGAGACCAAGGCCAAAGGGCGTAAGCAGATCAGCGTCTACGCTGCCTGAACCCGTCCGTAAGAAGCAACCGGAAAAACCCGGTACCGCGCTAGTGGTGCCGGGTTTTTCTATTCAAAGTGATAGCTTATGAAGTTTGTTGATCAGGTCAGAATTGAAGTCAAGGCGGGTGATGGCGGCCGGGGTTGCGTGTCGTTTCGCCGGGAAAAGTTTGTCCCCAAGGGCGGCCCCGACGGCGGCGACGGCGGCAAGGGGGGAGATATCTACTTTGTTGTTGATACCGCCCTGACCACCCTGCTCGACTATCGTTATATGCGCCACTGCAAAGCTAAAAACGGTGCGCCCGGTCTGGGCAAAACCATGCACGGTAAAAGCGGGGCCTCGCTCGAGTTGCGGGTGCCGGCGGGGACCCTGGTTTATGATGATGAAACCGATGAGCTGCTCACTGATCTGACCGCGCCGGGTGGGCCGATCCTGTTTCTGGCCGGTGGTCAGGGTGGACGGGGCAATGCCCGCTTTGCCACCAGCACCAATCGGGCACCGCGTTATGCCCAGCCGGGGATTCCCGGTGAAGTCAAGCAGTTGCGGTTGGAGTTGAAGCTGTTGGCCGATGTCGGTCTGGTCGGGTTGCCGAACGCCGGCAAGTCGACGCTGATTGCTTCGCTGTCGGCAGCCAGGCCGAAAGTCGCCGATTATCCCTTCACCACCCTGGTACCGAATCTCGGTGTGGTGCCTTATGGCGGCTACAAGACCATGGTGATGGCTGATATTCCCGGTCTGATCGAAGGGGCCAGCGAGGGACACGGTCTCGGCACCCGCTTTTTGCGGCATGTCGAACGGACCGACCTGTTTCTGCATCTGGTCGACCTCACCGGTATGCAGGAAGGTGATCCTTTGGAAAATTTCCAGATGATCAACCATGAACTGTGCCGCTATGATGAATCCTTGAGCAAAAAACCGCAAATGGTGGTTCTGACCAAGTCCGACATCCCCGAAGTGTGCGAGCGGGCTGTAGAAATACGCGGCCATTTTGAAGCGCTCGGCTATCCGGTTTTTCTGATTTCTGCCGTGACCGGTGAAGGGTTGAAGGGGTTGGTGCAGGCGGTTGGTGATGAATTGGACCGTCGTCGTGAGCAGCAGCCGGAATCGCTCGAGTTGGGGGTTCCGCCCCACCTTGACACAACCGGGGACTGAGGATAGCCTGCAACGTCGAATGGCTTTTGGCTGAGAGGGCTTGTGGAGATGCGCAATAAACTGTTTTCACATGTGAAACGGGTTGTCATCAAGATCGGCAGCGGAGTTATTTCGACCGACGCCGGGCTTGATCGCGACCGTCTGGCGGCGATCGCCGAGGATATCTGCGGTCTGCTCAATAAGGGGCTGGAAGTGATTCTGGTTTCATCCGGTGCGGTTGCGGCCGGCAAGGGACAGCTCGGTATCACCGGCCGGCCACAGACGATCCCGCAGAAACAGGCTGCCGCGGCCATCGGTCAGACGCGAATTATCCGTGGCTATAAAGAAACTTTTATGGCGCACGACTACAATGTTGCCCAGGTCCTGCTGACCCGTGATGACCTGTCGAACCGGCGGCGTTACCTGAATGCGCGTAACACCATGAGCACCCTGCTCGAATACGGGGTGACGCCGATCGTCAACGAAAATGACACGGTTGTGGTTGAGGAAATCCGTTTCGGCGACAACGACAACCTTTCCGCACTGGTCACCGGCCTGGTCGAGGCTGATCTACTGATTATTCTTTCCGATGTTGACGGCCTTTACGACAGTAACCCGTTCGATAACCCGCAGGCCGAATTAATTCCCGTGGTCGAGCGGGTGACCGCCGCCATTGAGGCGATGGGCAGCAGTCCCACCGGCACCCTCGGCACCGGCGGTATGTTGACCAAGCTGAAGGCGGCGAAAAAAGCGGCGCTGAGCGGTGTCGGCACCCTGGTCGTCAATGGTCGCAGAACACATGTGCTGCAGCAGGTTTTTGCCGGTGAAGAGATCGGCACCTATTTTTTACCGGCCCGATCGAAGCTGACGGCGAAGAAACAGTGGATCGCTTTTTCCAAAAAGCCGCGCGGCAAACTGCTGATCGACGAAGGGGGTCAGCAGGCGGTCATCAAGCGTGGAAAAAGTCTGCTGCCGGCAGGAATCTGCGGCGTCGACGGCGGCTTCGAACGGGGAGATGCAGTGCGTCTCTGCGATCTGGACGGCAAGGAGTTTGCCCGTGGCGTGGTCAGCTATTCCCTGACCGAAACGCTTAAAATCATGGGGAAACAGTGTGCCGAGATTGAAGCGCTGCTCGGCTATAAATATCGCGATGAAGTGGTCGACCGGGATGACCTGGTGTTGACCGTCGAGGGGGAAGAGGAGACGTAATCATGGCTGTGCATGAAGAGATGCTGGACCTGGCGACGGCTGCACAAGGTGCGGCACGGCAGATGGCGGTGCTGTCCTCAGGGGTGAAAAACGAACTGCTGCGGAACATGGCCGCAGCTCTGGAAGCGGCGGCAAGTGAGCTGCAGCAGGAAAACCAAAAGGACCTGCAGGCCGCCCGCGACAAGGGACTGGCGGCAGCGCTGGTCGACCGGTTAAGCCTGACGGCAGAGCGGATCAAGGCGATGGCGGACGGTCTGCGCGAAGTGGCGGCACTGCCGGATCCGGTCGGCGAGATCACCGGCATGTGGCTGCGGCCCAACGGTATCCGGGTCGGGCGCCAGCGGATTCCCCTCGGTGTTATCGGCATCATCTACGAATCACGGCCGAATGTCACCGCCGATGCGGCCGGGTTATGTCTGAAGAGCGGCAACGCGGTGATCCTGCGTGGCGGTTCCGAGGCCATCCATTCAAACCGGGCGATCGGCACCGTTCTACAACGGGTGATGGTCGAGATGGGATTACCGCAGGCGGCACTGCAGGTTGTGACCACCCGTGATCGAAATGCGGTGACTGAACTGCTCAAGCTGGAGGAGCAGATTGATCTGATTATTCCGCGCGGCGGTGAAGGATTGATCCGGTTTGTTGCCGAAAATTCCCGCATTCCGGTCATCAAACATTACAAGGGGGTTTGTCACACCTACGTTGACAGGGTCGCCGATCTGCAGATGGCGGAGGCGATCTGCATCAACGAAAAGGTGCAGCGGCCCGGAGTCTGTAACGCCCTGGAGACGCTGCTGGTGCATCAGGATGTGGCCGACAGATTCCTGCCGCAGATAACCGCTGCGATGCGCAAGGCCGGTGTTGAACTGCGCGGTTGCGAGCGTTCACGGCAGATCGTTGCTGACCTGATTCCTGCGACCGAAGATGACTGGTATGCCGAATATCTGGATCTGATTCTGGCCGTGCGGGTTGTCACTGACTACCGGCAGGCGAAAGAGCATATTGAAACCTACGGTTCGCTGCACACCGAGGTGATCATCACCGATGATTACGCGCTGTCGCAGCGTTTTTTGCAGGAGATCAATTCGAGCGTGGTGATGGTTAATGCCTCCTCCCGGTTCTCCGACGGTAACCAGCTCGGTCTCGGCGCTGAAATCGGCATCTCAACCAGCAAGCTCCACTCGTTCGGGCCGATGGGGTTGGAAGACCTGACGACCCGCAAGTTTATCGTCCTCGGTTCCGGCCAGGTCAGGGGTTGACGGTGCAAGGTCATGAAGATAGGACTCCTGGGCGGCACCTTTAATCCGGTTCATTACGGTCACCTGCACATTGCTGAAGAGGTCTTCACCTGTTGCGGGCTGGATCAGGTCTGGTTCGTGCCGACCTGCCAGCCGCCGCATAAGCGGTTGGTGGATGAGGTCTCCTTTCAGCATCGGTCGGCCATGGTTGCCGCGGCACTGGCCGATGATCCGCGTTTTATGGTCTGCGATATCGAAGGTCGGCGCGGCGGCACTAGCTATTCGGTCGAAACTCTGGAACAGCTGCATCACGAATACCCGCAGCACCAGTTTTTTTTCATCATGGGACTCGATTCTTTTCAGGAGATCGGCTCTTGGAAAGACTATCCTCGCCTGTTTGAACTGGCCCACCTGGTGGTGACCGCCAGACCCGGTTTTTCCGGGTCTTTGCAGGCACTTCTGCCGGTTGCTATCGCAGATCGCTTCTGCTATGATGCCGAATCCAAAAATCTGTTGCAAACAGGCGGATTTTCAGTTTTTTCGGTAACCCATACCTGTCGTGATATCTCATCCACGGACATCCGTCGCAAGCTGATGGCCGGGGAGGATGTCAGCAGCCTGATCCCGGATGCGGTAAGCGACTATATCAGACAGCATAAGCTTTATCAGAACAGCAAAGATCCCGTCCGCTGAGGTCCGGGAATAATTTTAAGAAGGATTTATTTTGCAAGCAAAAGACGCGGCCCTGTACGCTGTTGAATATGCCCTGGATAAGAAAGGCTTCAACCTGAAGCTGCTGGAGGTGCATGAACTCTCTTCCCTGACCGATTATCTGCTCCTGGTTTCGGGACGTTCCGACCGTCAGGTTCAGGCCATTGCGGAGAATATCAAGCTGGAGTTCAAACATCAGTACCAGCAGTTACCGCTGGCCATTGAAGGGATGGATCAAGGGCGTTGGGTCCTGCTCGATTACGGTGCATTCATGGTCCATGTTTTTCAGCAGCCGGTGCGCGAGTTTTACGATCTGGAGGGGCTGTGGAGCGAGGCCCCCGAAGTTCCGCTGGAGAGGACTGACGCCGGGTGAAACTGCGGCTGGTCTGTGTCGGGAAGTTGGCCGAGGCCTGGCAACGTCAGGCTGCCGACGATTATGCCGCCCGCCTGCAGCACTATTTCCCGTTGGAAATCGTCGAGCTGAAAGAGGAAAAAGGCGGACGTAAAGCGGATATCTCCGGTCTGCTCAAGCGTGAGGGCGGCCGGATTCTGGAGAAAGTTCCGCAGGCATCAGTTCTGATCGTCCTTGATGAACGTGGCCGCAGCCTCGGCTCGGAGCAATTGGCTGAACGGTTGGGCGATGAAATGCTGCACGGCGGACGTGACTGGTGTCTGGTGATCGGTGGGCCCTACGGCCTCGACCCGGAAGTTCGCCGCCGAGCCGATTTGCTGCTGTCGCTTTCGAAGCTGACCTTTACTCACCAGATGGCGCGGTTGTTTTTACTGGAGCAACTCTACCGCAGCAGCACAATTTTACGGAATGAACCCTATCATAATCGTTAATTTCTGGAACCGAGAAGCAGGAGGCGGATTGTACGATGGACGAAGAACAGTTACAGGAAATCAGAAACCATCTGTTGAAAATGCGTGAGGAAGTACTGATCGAGGCAGAAAAGGCGTATGCCGCTTCTCAATCGTTAGGAAAAGATGGTGTGCCCGATATTGGCGATATGTCGTCAAACAGCTATAATCAGGAAGTGTTGATGAATCTGAGTGAAGCACAACGGAGCCGGGTTCATGATATCGATGCCGCACTCGAGCGGATGGACAAGGGGGTTTACGGTCTTTGTGCGCGTTGTGAAGAAGAAATTCCGGCGCGGCGGATGGAAGTTCGGCCGTTCTCCCGCTATTGTGTTGATTGTAAATCTGAAGTCGAAAAGTTTGGTGAATAACTGATCTCAGCTCACCTATCTAAAAACGCCGCCTGGAGATAACCATGATTGTCGTTGCTCTGTTCATGTTTGTTTTTATCGTTTTTGCCCTCGGTTTTCTCTATTTCTGGGGAATTAATCCGGGCGAAGTCACGGTTTTTCTGACCAGTGATCAGAGCTTTACCCTGCCGACAGCGATCATGCTGGTTTGTGTTCTGCTGCTCGGTTTGTTGCTCGGCAACGGGGTGCATATTCTCAGCGCCCTGACCCATTCGATAAAACACTGGCGCGGCGGTCGCCGGCAGAAGAAGAACGAAGAGGTCAGCTCCATCTATCGCAGCGGCGTCGGACGCCTGCTGTCCGGTGATCTGAAAAAAGCCCGGACCCTCCTGAAGAAAGCCCTCGATCGTGATCCAAAGCGGGTCGACGGACATCTGGCGTTGGCCAGTGTCGCCGAACAGGAGGGCAATGTCCAGGAAGCGATCGACCTGCTGCAGAAGGCGCGCAAGATCGATCCCAAAGGGCTGGAGATTCTCTTTAAACTGGCGGCAACATACCAGGAAGCCGGTCGTCGGGAAGAGGCGATGGGGGTTTATAAAGAGCTGCTGGCCAATGATGCTGACAACCGCAAGGCGATGCGGGCCTTGCGGGATCTGCAGATCGAGCTGGGGAGCTGGCAGGATGCTCTGGCATTGCAGAAACGGATTGTTAAAGCAACCGCGTCCGGTCCCCGGGTGGATGCGGAAAAACGAACGTTGCTGGAGTTGCGTTACGAGGTTGCGCGCAATGCCCTGGCCAAGGGTGAGTCCGAGCAGACGGTTGAGGCCTGCCGCGACCTGATCAAGCAGGCTGCCGACTTCACCCCGGCGCGGGTTACGCTGGGTGATGCTTACCGTACGCTGAAACGTGATAACGACGCGGCCCGGGTTTATCAGGATGGGTACAAGGCACTGAAAAAAAGTATTTTTCTGTCCCGCCTGGAAGATCTCTATATCGGTGCCGAAGATCCGGCCGCACTCCTCTCTTTTTACCGCAGTCGGATGCAGGAGGATGGTAGTGACCTGCTGCTCAAACTTTACCTCGGCCGCCTCTGCCTGCGGCTGGAGATGGTTGATGAGGCGCTGCAGCATCTGACCGACCTGGAAACGACCGGCATCGATTTTCCGCAGTTACACCTGTTACTGGCTGAAGCCCATCGTCGGCGCAGCAAGGTCGATCAGGCGGTGGTTGAGTATCAGCGGGCGCTCGGTGTCGACAGTCACCTGACGCTCGGTTTCGTCTGTGAGTCCTGCGGCGCCAAGCATGAAAAATGGTTGGCCCGCTGTCCCGTTTGTAAGGCCTGGGATTCCTTGGTACTGCCCGAACGCAAGCAGATTCAGGACGCTAAATTGATCGACGGAATCAAGGCGATTCCGCACGGCCAGCGGGAGGTTTGAGCGTGGCTCCGGGACCGGTTGCACTGGTCATTCTGGACGGCTGGGGAATCAGCGAATCCTGCGAGCAGAATGCCGCCTGTCTGGCAAAAACGCCAACCCTGGATCGCTTGCGCAGTGAATGGCCGAACAGCCGTCTCGGTGCCTCCGGGCACGATGTCGGGCTGCCTGACGGGCAGATGGGCAACTCCGAAGTCGGTCATCTGAATATCGGCGCCGGGCGGATCGTCTATCAGGATCTGACCCGCATCAGCCTGGCGATCGAAGATGGCAGCCTGTTTGAAAATGCAATCCTGAAAAGACTCTGTGAACGCTTGGTGATCAGCGGCGGCAAGCTGCATCTGCTCGGACTGCTCTCTGACGGCGGGGTCCATTCTCACAACACTCATCTTTACGCACTGGTGCGGATGGCCAAGCAACTGGGGGTCAAGGATGTCTGCATCCATGCCTTCATGGATGGCCGGGACACACCGCCCACCAGCGGCGCCGGTTATCTCGAACAGCTTGAAGCCGAATTGAGGAAAATCGGCCTGGGGCGGGTGGCGACGGTGACCGGCCGCTACTGGGCGATGGATCGTGACAACCGCTGGGAGCGGGTTGAAAAAGCCTACCGGGCGCTGACCGAAGGGCTGGGTACCCGGGTGGCCGACTCCGCCGCGGCGATCCGCTCTGCCTATGCGGCAGAACAGACCGACGAATTTGTCGAACCGCGGGTGGTCGGGACTGCCGGAACCCTCGATGATGGTGATGGTGTCCTGTTTTTCAACTTTCGCGCCGACCGTGCCCGTGAGATAACCCGCGCCCTGACCGAAAAAGCTTTCACCGGGTTTGCGCGGCAGAAAACTCCGCAGCTGGTCGATTATGTCTGCTTGACCGAATATGACGAAAGTTTCGCTCTGCCGGTCGCTTTTCCTCCCGAAACTTATCCTGATATCCTTGCCGAGGTGGTGTCCCGGGCCGGTCTCAAGCAGTTACGGATTGCCGAGACGGAAAAGTATGCCCACGTCACTTTCTTTTTCAACGGCGGTGTTGAGCAGCCCTGGGCGGGTGAGGATCGGGTGCTGATCCCTTCGCCGCGGGATGTTTCGACCTATGATCAGAAACCGTCGATGAGCGCTGTCGAGGTGACTGATGAGGTGGTCAAGCGGATCGATTCGGGCAAATATCAACTGATTATTCTCAACTTTGCCAATCCCGACATGGTCGGTCATACGGGAGTGCTCAGTGCTGCAATCGAGGCGGTGGAAACGGTCGACAGTTGCCTGTCCCGTGTGGTTGAGGCGCTGCTGAAGGTCGATGGTCGTCTGCTGATCACCGCCGATCATGGTAACTGTGAGCAGATGGGGGATGGTCACGGTGGGGTGCATACGGCCCATACCACCAATCCGGTCCCGCTGATTCTGGTTGATTCCGCTCACCGGCAGGCCAAACTGCGTGAAGGGATTCTGGCCGACTTGGCCCCGACGATTCTCGAACTGCTGAACCTGCCGGTCCCGGCGGCGATGACCGGCCGCTCACTCATCTCTGAATAGCCCGCAGCCGAGAGTCGCTACTGGTTCGGGAGTCTATATAATCACCACGGAGGAGGGGACCGGTGAGATTGAACCGAAGTCTTGCCTGGTTGCTGGCGCAGCTGTTCCCGCCGGCGTGTCCGCTGTGCAGTCAAACCTTTTCCGCCGGCTGGACGGATCCTTTCTGCTCGGACTGTCTGCCCGGTTTCCTGCCGCTTCCTGCCGCCCATTGTCCCTGTTGTGCCCTGCCTTTTGCGGCGACAGAAAACAGTGCTCATCTGTGCGGGCGTTGCCTCAAGCAGCCACCACCATTCCGCAAAGTCCACGCCCTCGGTCGGTTTGACAGCAGCCTGCGCGACGCCGTCCATCGGTTTAAATTCAATGACCGGGTCGGGCTGGATCGGCCGCTGGGAACACTTCTGGACCGGGTTATCCCGACCGATATCGACATTGATCTGATCGTGCCGGTACCACTGCATCGGCGGCGCTTGCAGGAGCGCAGCTACAATCAGGCGCTGTTGCTGGCTCGAGAATTGGCCCGCCGGCGGCAACGGCCGGTTGCCGTGGACCGGTTGCTGAAGGGCGCTGAAACGGCAGCCCAGCAGGGACTCCCGGCCCGCGAACGGGAACGTAACCTGCACCGGGTTTTTCATGTCCAGCCGCCGTTACACGGGGAGCGGGTACTGCTGGTGGATGATGTTATGACGACCGGAGCCACTGTCAGGGCCTGCAGCCGGGTGTTGCTTGATGCCGGAGCCACGGCGGTTGAGGTCGCGGTTATCGGCCGTGCCTGACGGCTGATTCTTGCCCGGTCGGCTGAAAGTCTTTGCTCGGATATCTCACTGAGTGATATGCTGGGATTAATGTAACTATTCAAGCGGTTCTGCTGTTTTATTGTGAGGGCTCCGGATGACGTTAGATTTTCACCGCCTGCTGGCCGAATACCCGCTCGAAACCCTGCTACAGACGATTCCCACCGGGTTGTTTCTGGTCGATACCGACCTTCGGATTGCCTATTGGAACGCCGAGGCGGAACGGATTACCGGTTACTCGGCTGCCGAGGCGGTCGGTCGGCATTGTGATTTTCTGGAGGGGATTCCCTGTCAGGAGGGATGCGGGCTGTTCAACGAACAAGTGCAGAAGCCGGTGACCGGGATCAGCTGTTCCGTCCAGCACAAAGACGGTTTCCGGGTTGAATTGACCAAGAATATCGACCTGCTGCGTGATGAGCACGGGCAGGTGATCGGTGGCATTGAAGCGTTTGTCGATATCAGCCGGCTGAAAAAGCTGGAAGACAGCTTGCGGGGTGCGGTGGCTGAACGGACCCGTGAGCTGGAGCTGGAGAAGGCCGGTCTGCACTCAGTGCTCGACGGCATGACCGACCCGGTTTATATCTGTGCCGCTGATTTTAAGATCACCTTTATCAACCGGGCGATGCGCGATATTTTCGGTGATATCAACGGTCAGATCTGCTATCAGGCGATCCATCAGGAAAGCGGTGTTTGTGCTGCCTGTCCGCTGCCGGAGGTTCTGTCGGGGCGGGTTGTCTGCCGTGAGCGGGATATGGAGAAGACCGGCCGGACCTATGAAATTATCCATTCTCCCTACCCGGTGGCAGACGAGCCGACGCATAAACTGGGCGTGTTCCGTGACATCACTGAGCGCAAGGCGGCGGAGCGGCGGCTGCGGCAGGCGAACCGCGAGTTGGATGCTTTTGTCTCGACCGTATCCCACGATTTACGGTCACCGTTGACCCCGCTGATCGGGTTTGCCGAGCTGCTGGAAGAACGTTACGCGGATCAGCTGGATGAAATCGGCCGCGAATCACTGGGTGAAATCAAGGTGACCGCGACAAAAATGATGGTGCTGCTGGAGGATCTACTGACCCTGGCGCGAGTCGGACAACTGAAAACCCCAGAGCAACGGGTCAACGTTCGCCTGGTTGCGGAGGACGTTCTGCTCGAGTTGGCCGACAAGGTGGTTGAGCGGCAGGCAAAGGTGAAGATCGCGCCGTTACCGGATGTTCGCATCCCTGAATCCCTGTTGAACGATCTGTTCCGTAATCTTCTGGCCAATGCGCTGAACTATGCTGCTGAGCAGGATCCTCGGATTGAGATCCGCGGCGAGGAATTTACCGACCGGGTCCGCTACCGGGTTATTGATCATGGCCCGGGGATTCCTGCGGAAGAACAGGACCTGGTTTTTGAGCCTTTCCGGCGCGGCAGCAGCAGTCGCGGGGTATCGGGCACGGGTGTGGGACTGGCAACGGTGGCAAAAATCGCCCGGGTTTATAACGGCTCGGCCTGGGTTGAGCAGACCCCGGGTGGCGGGGCGACCTTTGTTGTCGAACTGGCAAAAGTTGAAGACTGATCTGTGCGACCGGTTTGCGATTACCGGTTGCATTCCCCCCCCCTGCATTGACGGTCGGTCTGCCCGGCTATCCGTGGAGCGGCTCCGCTTCCTCCGGTTTAGTTATCTCCCGCCGATTTTATCCTGCCTGGTGCTCAACCAGCCGCTTACCTTTCCCTGGGAACCGCTCGGCCCGGAATTCTTTGTCAGGGTTTCGGGATCCATTATACTGAACAGCCAGCCGCCACTTCGTGTTGACAACTATTTTTTTTGAGGGTTTATGCCGTTAATTTTCGAACTTCTTCAGCAGATGGCAATGATCGTGGTGATTGCCTATCTGTTCAGCAAGTCGCCGGCGATGAATTATCTGACCGGCGAGCGGCTGCACAACCGGGAAAAGCTGGTTCTGTATATTGTTTTCAGCCTGTTTTCAATTTTCGGTACCTATACCGGTCTGCCGATCCAGGGTGCGATTGCCAACACCCGGGCGATCGGTGCGGTTCTGGCCGGTCTGATCGGCGGCCCGGTACTTGGAGTGTCCGTCGGGGTGACGGCCGGGTTACACCGGTTTTCGCTCGGTGGATTCACGGCATTTTCATGCGGGGTTTCGACCACCGTCGAGGGTTTGCTCGGTGGCTTACTGCATCTCTACCTGCGACGGCAGAACAAACTGGAACTGGTTTTCCAGCCGGTGGTCGCTTTTACCATCACCTTTTTTGCCGAAGTCTCCCAGATGTTTATTATCCTTCTCCTGTCCCGGCCTTTGAGCGACGCTATTGCCCTGGTTCGGGTGATCGCGTTGCCGATGATTTTTGCCAATTCAGTCGGCGCGGCACTGTTTATCAGTATGGTGCGCGACCAGAAACGGGTGCGCGATAAAATCGGTGCGCTGTTTTCCGCCAAAGCTTTCACCGTGGCTGACCGCACCCTGGGAATTTTAAGCCGTGGTTTCAGCTCCGAGTCAGCGCGGGAGATGGTTGAGATTATCCGTCAGGAAACCGGGGTCGGTGCCGTGGCGATCACTGATCGGGAGAAGATACTGGCTTTTTCCGGGATCGGGGCCGACCATCACCGGCCGGGAAACCCGGTTGCCAGCAAATGGTCGCAACAGGCCTTGCGGGAGAACCAGGTTGTCTTCGTTAACGGCTACGATGAGCACTTTCAATGTCCGCTCAGCAGCAGTTGCTCGCTCGGTTCGGCTCTGGTTGTGCCTCTGCAGGTGGATCAGGAGGTGGTTGGCACGATCAGTCTTTATGAACCGAAAACCAAGTTGTTCCTGAACATCAACCGGTCTTTCGGCGAAGGGCTGGCGACACTTTATTCACATCAGTTGTTGCGTACCTGCTATGAGGAACAAAAAACGCTGCTGGTGCAATCGGAACTCAAGCTGATCCAGGCCCAAGTGAACCCGCACTTTTTATTTAACGCACTCAATACGATCCGGGCAATCGTGCGTAAAGATGCCGATCGCGGTCGGGAACTACTGCTGGAGCTTTCGAATTTCTTCCGGACCAACCTGAAACGCAAGAGTGATATGGTGCCGTTGGAAGAAGAGCTGGCTCATATCGGAGCTTACCTGGAGATTGAGAAGGCGCGCTTCGGTGAACGTTTGACCGTCGAATTGGAGATCGATCCGCGGTTGAAGAGTTTGCAGGTCCCTTCGTTCTCCCTGCAGCCGCTGATCGAAAATGCTATCAAACATGGTGTCGCTACCCTGCTCGATCAGGGGCGGATCTGGGTCCGGGCCTATCGGCGCGGTGGGTTGGCGCTGATCGAGGTTGAGGATAACGCCGGTTGCTATTGCAAGCCGCTGGAATCGCAGGGGCTGGGGATGCAGCTGGTGGATAAGCGGGTCAAGAATCGTTACGGCAATGACTATGGCCTGACGGTTGATTGTCTCCCCCAGGAAAAAACCCTGGTTGTCGTGAGCATCCCTCTGCCCAAGGAGTTGTCGAGTGATTCGGACTCTGATCATTGATGACGAACAACCTGCCCGGGAAGAGTTAGCGCTGCTGGTCGCCGAGACCGGAGCCTTTGAAGTTCTCGGCTGCTGCTCAAATGCGCTTGAAGCTCTGCGACTGATTAAACAGGAGAGGCCGGAACTGCTGTTCCTCGATATCGAGATGCCGGTTCTGAACGGTTTTGAACTGCTGGCGATGATCGAGGATGAATTGATGCCGCATGTGGTCTTTGTTACGGCGTACGACGAGCACGCCCTGAAGGCCTTCGAAGAGAAAACCCTGGATTATCTGCTCAAGCCGGTTTCCAGTGATCGGCTGCAAAAGACCGTCTCCAAGCTGAAAGAAACCATCCGTCGCGGGCTGCCGCCCCGGCATCAGGTCGCCAAACTGAAATATATCCCCTGTCAGTTTGCCGGCCGGGTCAAGTTGATTCCTCCCGATGCTGTACAATATATCTTTTCTGATCTGACCGGACTGCATGTCGTGACCGCCGAGGGGCAGTTTTTTACCGAGTTGACATTGAAGGTTCTGGAAGAACGGACTCCGCTGCTGCGTTGTCAGCGGCAATATCTGGTGAATCCGGACAGCATCGACGAAATCAGACTGCTTGAAAACGGGCTGGCTGAAATCATCACCCGGCAAGGGCAGCTCCTGCCGGTCAGCCGCCGTTACTTGCGCGAACTGAAATTACACTTCGAACTCTGAAACAGCAGCTTTTTCTGCCATTTTACCACTTAATCAGCCAATCCGACCGCTCACCGGTTCCCGCCTTGGCACATTTTAGAACCCTGGTTTAAATTTTACAGCGTCGGGAATGGGAAGTTTCTGCCCCGTTCATCGACAATGGCTTGCCGACTGGGATTAAATTGGAAACTGCGGCTAGAACGCTGTTAGTTTTTTCAGGTGCCCCTGTTAATCAATCTTACTGAAATGGAGGAGCTGTATGAAAAGATCACTATTGCGCTTAACGGTCTGTCTGCTGGCAATTTGTTCGCTGCTGCTGACCGGGACCTTTGCCTCGCAGGCCGAGGCGGCCCCCAAGTATCGCTGGAAACTGGCCATGACCTGGCCGACCAACTTCCCGATTTTCGGCGATGCGGTTACCAAGATGGCCGAGAAATGTCGAACGGTGAGATGGAAATCCGGATCGACTCCAAAAACAAGCACAAAGCTCCTTTCGGTATTCTGGATATGGTCAAGGAAGGCCAGTATGAGATGGGTCACTCGGCATCCTACTACTGGAAAGGGAAAGATCGAAACACCTTGTTCTTCACCACCATGCCGTTCGGCATGATCGCTCCTGAGCAATACGCCTGGTTTTACTATGGCGGCGGTATGGAATTGATGAAAGAAGTGTATGATAAGCACGGTGTTTATTCCTTCCCCGGCGGCAATACCGGCAACCAGATGGGTGGGTGGTTTCAGAAAGAAATCAAGAGTCTGGATGATTTAAAGGGCTTGAAAATGCGGATTCCCGGTTTTGCCGGCGAGGTCCTGTCCAAGCTCGGCGTGGTGGTGACCAACATCCCGGCCGGTGAACTTTACACCGCTCTCGACCGCGGGACGATTGATGCTCTGGAGTGGGTCGGTCCTTCTCTCGACCTGAACATGGGTTTCCACAAAATTGCTCCTTACTATTACACCGGTTGGCATGAGCCGGCAGCCGAACTGCAATTTCTGGTCAACCAGAAGAAGTTCGATGCCCTGCCGAAGTACCTGCAGAAAATTCTGGTAACCGCGATGGAGTTTGCCGCATACGATATGTATGCCCGCTCTTATAACGACAGTGCTGTGAACCTGGACAAGATCGTCAAGGAATATCCGAACATCAAGATCAAGACCTTCCCGAAAGAAGTTATCGCGGCGATGAAGGCCGTAAATACCCAACTGCTGAAAGAGACGGCAGCGAAAGATCCTGAGTTCAAGAAAATTTATGAGGCACAAACCGCCTACATGAAAAAGGTTCGCCGCTGGACGGAGATTTCCGACTATGCATACCTGAAGGATAACCTCGACGAGTAACGTCTGGTTGTCTAAGTAATGGGGCTCCCGGCAGTTTTGCCGGGAGCCCTTCGTCTGTCTTTCACTTTCATCCGGCAGGACAAGATGCTGTTAAAAACTGAACAAATCATAGATCGTTTTTCCGACATCGTCGGCTACATTGCTGCCGCACTGATGTTGGTCATGCTGGTCAACGTATTTTACGACGCGATCATGCGTTACTTTTTCCGCACTGGATCGATTGCCATGCAGGAGATGGAGTGGCATCTGTTTGCGGTTGTTTTTCTCTTCGGTATCTCCTATGCCCTGAAAGAAGACGGGCATGTGCGGGTCGATGTTCTCTACGACGGGTTCAGCCCTAAGTGGAAGGCGATCGTCAATATTGTCGGAACCCTGATCTTTCTCATTCCGCTGGCCGTACTGATCATCAACGGCTCGATCTGGTTTGTGCATGAAGCCTATACGACGGGTGAAATCAGTGGTGATCCGGGGGGACTGACTCACCGATATCTGATAAAGGCGGTTATTCCGATCTCCTTTGTTTTTCTGCTGGTGTCGGCGGCCGGATTTATCATTCGGAATATTCGGATGTATCGTGGTTTGGAATTCCCCCCGAAGCATGATTCCAAGGATGATGTTCTTTGATCCGGATTTGAAAAAATAGAAAGTACGCTGTAACCATTCAGCAGCGCGATGGATGACCTCGCACTGCCCATTCCAAGGGCCGTATGAACCCATCCATGGGGGCTTGACTGTCGCCATCCAAGCGACAGTTACCCTTGAAGTGGGCATCCCGAGGCCATCTGGCTGAAGAGTTACAATACGCTATTCGAAGTTGGAAGGAAGCAGTTCTCATGATTGGTTTAATGATGTTCGTGGTTTGCCTGGGGTTGCTGCTGTTCGGTTTCCCGGTTGCATTCACTTTCGGCGGCGCCGCGGTTTTTTTCGGTCTGATTGCCGAGGGGCCAAACATATTCAACATGATGCCGCACCGTATCTGGGCGGTTATGAACAACACCATTCTGATGGCGATCCCGCTGTTTATTTTCATGGGAATCGTCCTGCAAAAATCCAAGCTGGCTGAGCACCTGCTTGAGTCGATGGGGTTTCTGTTCGGTGAAATCCGTGGTGGGATTGCCATTTCGACAGTTCTGGTCGGAGCCCTGCTGGCTGCATCGACCGGGGTCGTCGGCGCCAGCGTTGTGGCCATGGGGGTTATCTCTCTGCCGGTTATGCTCAAGTATAACTACGATAAGAGATTAGCTACCGGATCGATCTGCGCGGCAGGCACCCTGGGCCAGATCATCCCACCCTCGATCGTTCTGATTATCCTCGGAGATGTCTTCCAGGTGCCGGTCGGTGACCTGTTTAAGGCCGCTTTCTGGCCCGGCCTGTCCCTGGTCCTGTTTTATGTGATCTACATTGCGATTCTGGCTTACGTAAAAAAAGATCTGGCCCCGCCGATACGGCTGGACGGGGCGGAACACGGCACCAAAAAACAACAGGTTGTCAGCGCTCTCAAGGCGATTGTTCCGCCGCTGACGTTGATTGTCCTGGTCCTCGGTTCCATTCTGTTCGGCATCGCGACGCCGACCGAGTCCTCTTCTGTCGGTGGTATCGGTGCGGTTGTTCTTGCTGGAATGTACCGGCAACTGTCGGTCAAAATGGTTTGGGACAGTGCCCTGGAGACGGTCAAGATTACGTCCATGGTGTTTGCCATTCTGGTCGGTGCGACCGCCTTTTCGATGGTTTTCACCTACACCGGCGGCGATTATCTGATCGAAGATTTCCTGATGGCGCTGCCCGGCGATAAATGGGGGTTTCTGATTCTGTCGATGCTGGCGATCATGGCCCTCGGGTTTTTCATCGATTTTGTCGAAATCTCCTACATCATCGTCCCGATCTTGGCCCCGATCGCCGCCAATCTGGGGATCAACCCGATCTGGTACGCAATCCTGGTCGCGATGAACCTGCAGACCTCCTTCCTGACACCGCCGTTCGGTTTCAGTCTCTTCTATTTGAAAGGAGTGGCGCCGCCAGAGGTGAAGACGACAGATATCTACCGGGGAGTGGCCCCCTTTATCGCCATCCAGGTTTTTGTATTGACGATTCTCGTGATCTTCCCGGAAGTCTTCGGCTTGAGCAGTACGGGCGGATTTTAATGGAACGCGGGAATCCCCGGCCTCTCCTTTAGTAACGGATCTATAACCCAAAAGAAGGTTTCTAAAAAAAGACTGAAACCTAAGTCGTTAGCCACCAAGGCTCCAAGAGCACCAAGAGAGTCAAAGCCCTTGGGGGTAGGTTTCTTGGTGCTCTTGGAGCCTTGGTGGCAATCAGCCTTTGTTTGGGCTATAGAACCGTTTATTAAAGGGGGAGCAGGGGGGATTCGTCAAAACGGCTCGGTAAACTGCATCTGTCGATTATTCACGAACGAAGGTGTCGATATCGGTTTCGTGCGGCATCCCCATCAGGCGCGCGTACTCGGATTCGATCAGCACGTAGTGATTATGGGTCGATTTGGCATTCTCTTCGAAAACGGCACGGACCTCGGGATCTTCAATTTTTGTTGCCATTTCCTGCAGACTTTCTTCCAGCCGCTGCTCTTTCTGCATCGCCAGTTCCATCGCCTTGCGGTCGGTGAAGTCGGCCAGCAGGGTTTTGTCGAGGTCGGACAACCACTCACCCTCCTGATCCGGCGCCGCGTTGATGAACTCGTCGAACGACGGCAGCAGCGGATCATCGCCACGATATTTGTCAAAGAAGTGCCTGGCATGCTCACGCTCTTCGCGGGCCAGCAGCTCAAACGTCTTGACGGCGTCGGTATTCTTCATCTGTTTGGCGGCGATTTCGTAGAAATTCATGGCGTTTTTCTCGGTTTGAACCGAACGGGCCAAGGCCTTTTTCACATCGATATCATTAAGCATGGAGTTCTCCTTCTCTCTCAATTGATGAATATCAGCCGGCGGCGATGGGGGTGAAGACGCGCTTTGCCAGCTCCTGATCGATCATCAGCAGACCACGACCGTCATCTTTGATCCGTTTGAGCTGGGCGATGATATGGCCGACGCTGGCTTCTTCCTCAACCTGTTCAGTGATAAACCACTGTAGGAAAATCTGGGCGGCGTGATTTTTTTCCTGCTGGGCCAGATCCATCAGGGTGTTAAAACGACCGGTCACGATCTGTTCATGCTGGAGGATTATTTCAAAAACTTCCAACGGAGACTCGTACTCATTGCGCGGTTCGTTCAGGGCCAGCATTTTTGCTCGGCCACCAGCCTCGCAAACAAAGTTGAACAGTTTTTCCGCATGCGCCATCTCTTCCTGAAACTGGATATTCGTCCAGTTGGCCATACCGGGCAGATCCTCTGCCGCAAAATAGGCCTGCATCGCTTTGTAAATGAGAGCGGAATAAATCTCAAAAGAAATCTGCTCGTTCAGGGCATCAACAAGTTTTTGATTCAGCATTTAATCCTCCACGTAAAGACTTGGAAACAACAAAAAACCAATAGGTGACAATTATACTCACATATTCGACAATCTGCCAAGCAGATTCAATATGAGTTTTTATATACTACCAGAAATCAGGGGAAAGGTATCATTTGAGAACCCGGGTCGGTCAACATTCCTGGCCATGCCGATTATATGTTGTCGATGGTTGCCAAGGGACTGATCTCTGGGCTATGCTCGGGCCCGGTCAAACTTTACGAAAAGACAGGGCTACTATGAAAATATCATCGGCAACCTTTATCAAGAGTGCCACCGGACCGGAAAATTATCCTCCCCCCGAGCTCGCAGAGATTGCTTTTGCCGGGCGCAGTAACGTCGGTAAAAGTTCGTTGATCAATGTGCTGGTCAACCGGAAGAGCCTGGTGCGGACCTCCTCGACCCCGGGGCGGACGCAATTGCTCAACTTTTTTAATATCAACGACAGTTTTTCGCTGGTCGACCTGCCCGGTTACGGTTTTGCCAAGGTGCCGCTGGCGGTGAAAAAGGCCTGGGGACCGATGATCCGCACCTATCTGGAGTCCCGCGAATCCCTCAAGGGGGTGGTCTTCATCTTCGATATCCGGCGCATTCCCCGCGAAGAGGATATCCAGCTGCTCGATTGGCTGGAAGAATTCGAGGTGCCGACGATTCCGGTGATCACCAAAATCGACAAGCTCAAGCGCGGCCAACGCGATAAGCAGATTGCTGCGATCGCCGAGACGACCGGTTTGCCGCGCGATGCGTTCAGCCTGTTTTCAGCCCAGACCCGGGAGGGGAAAGAAGACATCTGGGAGCGGATCGAAGATGCTCTGGAGGCCTGATTACCGGCCGGATTGATTTTTTTTTACCGCTCTGTTACAACCGCAGGACCAAGAAATAAAAGATACTGTCCGGGTGCCCGTCGAAGTCAGGCGGGAGAATAGGGAAGAGGGTGAAAATCCCTCGCTGCCCCGCAACTGTAAGTGGTGATGACCGTCAGCAAGCCACTGGCTCTTTCGAGCCGGGAAGGGCTGGCCAGTAAACTGACCCACAAGCCAGGAGACCTGCCCGCACGTTAACCGTTGCCCTCTCGCGGGAGAGACTCCGGAGTCGGTTGTTCAGACCCCGGTCCCGCAAGGTTCCGGGGTTTTCGCGTTTTGGAGGACATGATGGAGCGGGCGATTATTCAGGTCTACACCGGGCCGGGCAA